>NZ_VUKI01000050.1:0-22841 GCF_008385775.1 Staphylococcus sp. GDX7P312P
AAGTGGGGTATGGTCTACAAAACGAGTAGGAAGTATATTTTCTGCTGCTTCTTCTAACGCTTCACATTCCCATGTTTCGTTGTTAGATAGTTGGAATAGACGAGTTATATATTGTTTGAGTTCTTGAGTGGTTATTTTCATATCATTGCCTCCTAGATAGTGTGATAGTGATGTAGTTGATATACATCATTGGGATAATATATATTTGATTTGTCATTTATTACGAATCCCGGTGGGAATAAGAGAAAATTCCATATAAAAACCTGCTACAAACGTTGGTGTAACAAGGAAATCCCGGAATCCCACTCATTTTGACGAACAATCAACTCATTATTTATAAGTATTGATGATAGGATTGGGTCTCTGCTTCCTTATATATATTATTTATTTATAAAGAATAACGGGATTTTGGGATTGTGCTTGCACAATCCTTCTGCTTCTTCGAATCTGCAAATCCCATTCCTTTCCCGGTAAAAAATCATTGTGGGATGTTCTTTAGCAATTTCAATATAAGCTTCATGTAGTTATGAAAATAATTACGACAATGACTGTTTCATTAGATAAGTGTTATTGAAATTGATAAAGAGAATTCTAAAACTGGTTAGATAAAATAAGTGAAAGAATAGCAGTGTAGTTATTGTTTATTCAATAGTTATATATAAAGTTTGTGGCAAAAATAAAGACGAAGTGCTAAGGAGCACTTCGTCGAGTGGATGGTTATTAAATAGTTGTTTGATAATATCATTATTCAACTTGAGCGTAACATAAAATTGCTTCTTATGATGCTCATCTTTTCGGATATCAATACGATCGATGACCGTCAGATACAATGATTTCAACTGCGATTTTTCTAATTTATCTATGTCATTGAATATTGTTTGCAGTATGTTGGAAATCATATCTGCATCATAATGTGGAGCTTCCGCTTGTTTATCTTGTTCTAGTTGATGGATTTGATTATTTATTTGATTCAATTCATCTTGGTAGCTAAGTATTGTTGGTTTCAATACGCTATCTAAGTCAGGTGAGTCTTCAATAGTTTTCGTTAGTGTATGCATTTTGGCTTTTATTTCTTCATACTGTGACTGTTTATAGGCAATATCATGGTTCAAAGAAGAGACGTCTATTTGACTTTTTTCATTTACTTTTTCAACCAATTGTTTCAATACCTTTTTACTTTTGATAATTTCTAATATCTGGTCCATAACGTATTTTTCTAATACATCTGCTCTAACACTATTGGCTGAACAAACTTTTGAACCTTTGTTTCTAAAATTACTACATGAGTAATATCTGATTCGTTTCTTAGTGCCATCTTTTAATGTATTGGTTGTATTACTTGCCGCCATTGCTGCGCCACATTTCGGGCATTTTACAATGCCAGTCAGTAGGTTTGTCCCTTTACCATGAACTTGTGGTTTCTTGCGACTCTCTTGGCGTTTAAACTGTACTTTATCCCATAAAGCTTTATCAATAATAGGCGCATGCTTACCATCTGCAATGATCGGTTCTTCATTGAGTCCTTTTCGTCTTTTATCGCTCCAGTGTCTATACTTCGCAAACTGTATCTTTCCAATGTAAAAAGGGTTTGAGATGATGTAAGTAATGGACGAAATGCTAAAAGGTTTCCCTTTCTTAGTCACATAACCTTTATGATTCAATGCGTTCGCTATCTTACGATAACCATGACCTTTAGCGTATGACTCAAAAATATATTTAACAATATTCGCTTCATGTTGATTAATCATCAGTTCTTTTTTACTATCAGGTACTTTATCATAGCCTAAAGGCAAATTACCTTGGTAATAACCTTCAATCGCTCGTTGTCTTTGGCCATTGTAGACATTCTCTACAATCGTATTTCTTTCAAATTCTGCAAAGCTGGCTAAAATTTGGAGCATCAATTTACCTGTTGAGCTGGCAATTTCTATTTTTTCAGTTAGACTAAAAAATTCGACATTAATCTTATACAATTCCTCGACAATATTTAATAAGTCTGAGGTATTTCTAGCCAAACGATTGGTTTTGTAGACCATAATACAATCTAATTTACCTTCGTTGGCATCTTTTAACATACGTTGTAATTCTGGACGTTGCATTGTTTTACCCGATATACCTCGATCTGTGTATTCATTGACGACTTCATAACCTTGAAATTGACAATACTCTGTAAGTTGATTCAATTGACCTTGAATACTGTAACCATCCGTTTGCATTTCAGTTGATACACGTGCGTATAATCCAATACGTTTCTTTTTGAGTTGTTTCATATGACTTCATTCCTTTCAGGAGTTATTAAATGCGATTGTTCAACGATATTGAGTGGACTGTTTTTAAAGTAGATTCCTTGTAATTGTTTTGTTTGCGTTATTATGATGTTATCAATCAAAGGGACTATGGTTTCTAATGTCAATTTATCTTTGACTACATGACGGATTGTTTCAGCAATTTGATTGGATGAATAATTAGAGTAACGTTCTTCTCTTTCAAAGCCAGCAGATAAGCGTTTAAACGTCTCGATATCAATTTGATTTTGTGCTAGCTTTTCGATGAGTTGTTCTTGTGTTAGATGTGATTGTCTGTGTTTCATTTGTTGGCGTTTTAGAGCTTTTAGTATTGTCTCATTTAATTTGTCATGAAATGACTGATTGTTACAATATGCTTTACAAGTGTTGAGGACCTCTGTTTCAATCATTTGCGCATTGATACCTTTAAATGGACACGTATGATAAGCTTCATTCATATTTTTAGGACAGACATAGTAACGTAGAGAATGATGTTCTTTTTTTATTGTTAAGTTTGTTAATGTTGATTGACAGTAAGGACATTTAAGTAGCTTCTTTAATTTGTTTTCAGAAATGTGTTGTTTATGATGTTTATTCAAGCGACGTTGCTGTGCTTGTTCAAAGGTATCAATGTCGACAATAGAAGGTACTAAATCATTAAATGTTCCATACTTATTGATGACACGACCGCAATAGTTAGGGTTCAAGAGAATATTTCTAACTTGATAGGGCTTACGTGGAGTAAGCTTAGGATTGTTATCTAAATGTTGGGAAATTTTTTTGTAGCCTAGACCTTGTAAGTACCAGCGATAGACAGCTTTGACTGTATACGCTTCTTCTTCATGTACAACAAAATGACCTTGTCTATAACGATAGCCAAAAGGTGCATGAGTTGTGATTAGCTTACCTTGTTTGGCTTTTTCTCTTATCCCATTTCGTGTCTGTTCACTGATATTGTTTGATTCCATTTCCGCTAGACTCATAAGTATGTTCAAGCGAAAGCAATCAAACTCTTTAGACAAATCAAAATATCCATCGTTAACACTGATGATTGTGACGTGATGCTTTTTACAAATTTCAAAGAATTGTATGGCATTTTTCAAATTACGATGTAGTCGGTTCAAGCGATAGCAACACAATACTTTACATTTTCCGGACGTAATCATTTCTACCATCTTTTGATAACCCGACCGTTTCGTATTTCGACCGCTTCTCTTATCATCATAAAACGTCACATTAGGCCATCCATATTGCTTAGCAGTATTCAAAATGAGAGATTTCTGAGTCGCTAAACTTTGTTGTTTTAGTGTACTTTGACGTACGTAAGCAACGGCTTCTTCCATGTTATACACCTCCATAGAGATAATATATGTTTATGAATGAATTAGAATGAAAGGTCCAACGTGTTAAAAGCACGTTGGACCGCAATGATTAATTATCGTTCTGTAACTCTTCAATAACTAAATCAGCTAGTAATTCAATCAATTCATCCATTTTATCTACTCCTGTACGATTGCATCTTTAAGTTATTAAAAATCAATTAAATCATCATTCTGTTTTTTCCATGATTCAAGCATCTTTTTGTTATCCAAGTTAATTTTAGCTTTAATAGGTTCAGCATCTTTAGTTAGACCAAAAATAGATGCATATTCTGAATCTAGTTTTAAATGGTAAAAGACAAGTGACTGTTTCTTACCATAGTCATCTTTAACTGTTCGTTTTGTCGTAATTCGATCACGGTCAGATTCAATAAAACCTTTATCTCTTAGTGCATTCACGACATTGTTGACATCCTGAAAGTGCTGTTCTTTCAGCATATCTTTAAATACAGTCGCAATGATTTTGACTTCGATATAATCATCTTTTAAGGCAATTAGTCCATAATTCTCAATCATATTCTTTAACGCTTTGTCATCAGAAAACTTACCACGGTTTTGTGCTACAAATTGCGTAATGACTTCAATCGCTTTATCTGCCAGTGATCGTTCAGAGACTGTATGAGTATGATAATCAATAAAGTAATCTTTTATTTTAGTGATATCAATATCTGTAGATAAAACATGACTAAGAATCTTGGCCGAAGTAGTGATAGCCGCATAGCGCTTAAACATACGAATACCAGTATTATTTGTTTCATCCTTCAATTTATCTTTAAACCAATGATGTAATTCAAAAACGGATCAAAAAACAAAGGGCCCTAGAAACTAGGAGCACACTTACACAAG
Source organism: Staphylococcus sp. GDX7P312P (assembly GCF_008385775.1). Classification (NCBI taxonomy): domain Bacteria; kingdom Bacillati; phylum Bacillota; class Bacilli; order Caryophanales; family Staphylococcaceae; genus Staphylococcus; species Staphylococcus sp. GDX7P312P. The sequence goes on from NZ_VUKI01000050.1 coordinate 4,511, forward strand.
AACAATTGATAGATAAATTAGCTAAAGGAGCCATCGATGCAGAAACGTTCAGAAAACAATCTCAATCGTTACTTCAACAATCAAAACCAACACTATCAATAAATGAGCAACAAATTCAAAAGTCTTTTGAAAATGTAATTCAACAACACTTCACGTTAAGCATGTTATACCGATATATTGATGAAATTCATATTTCTAAAAACAAAAGCCTTGTGGGAATCTATTTCAAAAATGAACCGCTAAACATTGTAAACCAAGCTACGCAATCATCGATTGCTTAATTAATGAAAGGATGAAAAATATGAAAGAAATGAAAAGAAAATCTGTAGGATGTTATGTTAGAGTTTCAATAATTTCTCAAGACATTGATAAATTTAGTATTAATGGTCAAATTACACAAATAAAGGAATATTGCCAACAGGGAAATTATGAATTGCTATACTGATAATTAAAAGTACCCCCGATCGAACGAAAATATCTTTTTGATGACTATTAGTGATAATTGTAATTTTATCCATTAATAGATGAATGGATTGGAATAATACTAAGCCTATTGCTATTCCACCGAGTAAAATTACCCACCCGCCTAATTCAATACTTTCCGGAATCATTTCAAAAAATAATAAGCCAATTATAAGGCCTGCACATAATGAATAAATAAAGCCATGACCACTTTGAAAACCTTCCATTATCCAAGCGAGTCCACCGCCAACACCAATTACAAGTGCGGAAGCTAACGCCCGATCATCCATACTGCACTCATCCCACTATTCTTAAAAAGGCTTTGTTTATTTTACTCTAAAAAATCAAAACAAAATATATGAATTCATATTAAATATTATTTGATTTTTTATTCAGATGGTTATATCATATATATGAACATATATTAATATATGTAGATAAATAGTGATTATTATATATAAGGTTTTGAATTGAAACCTAAAGTGAGGGAAGGATAATGGAAGAAAAAAAGGAATTAGAGGAAGTAAATAATAAGGATTTAGATGATGAAACATTATTTGTCGTATCGCAAACATTTAAAGCGTTAGGTGATCCTACGAGAATCCGGATTCTCCATTTGCTCTTTTATAAGGAGTATTCGGTAAACGGTATTGCTGAAACGCTACATCTTAGACAATCAACAGTTTCCCATCAATTGCGGTTCTTGAAAAATTTACGGTTAGTAAAATTCCGAAGGGAAGGCACAACATTGTTTTATTCCCATGATGATGAACATACTATGAATATGCTAAAACAGGCGATCGATCACGCCTGTCATCACTAGTATTCCGTAAACCAGTAATGAGTGTTAATAATAATTCACGTCATTAATATTGTTATATGATCATATAACAATATTATAGGCATATGAAAAGGGGGTTTTGCAATGGATATGGAAAACAAAAAAACAGAATGGAAAGCGTTGTATGATATCTCGAAGGAAAGTGAGATGGGTGTAGCAGAGAGGGTTAGTGAATACGGTTGATAAATTCATAGGATGTATTATTGGATACAAAAAGTTTGGATGTGGTCAATTAACGTCCTGGTTTAGTAAAGCTTACTGCGAATATATTGGAACCCGATATATCATATTTATTTAGAAAGGTGATAGAAATGAAAAATATTCAAGAGCAACAAGCACACGAAAGTCATAGCCACGATCATAGTCATGATCATGATCACGGAAAAATGCCAATTATTTCATATTTTATTGGCTTAGTGTTGGCTATAATTGGGCTTTTTTTAAGTGATGCAAATTTATTAATACAAAACATCTTATTTTCAATTGCCACAATCACAGCCGGCTACCATGTAATTATTCTCGAAGGAATTGGAGAGACAGTTGAAAATACTAAATTAAAGGGAAAATTCACTCCTAATTCTCATATTCTAATGGGATTAGCTGCAATCGGGGCTTCTCTGATAGGGAGTTTTTGGGAAGGAACCCTTTTGATACTTATTTTTTCCGGCGCTCATTTTCTTGAAGATTACGCTGAAGGAAGAAGTAAAAGAGAAATTACTAAGCTACTCGAAATGAACCCAACGACAGCTAAATTAATCCTACCTGATGGAAACACAAAAATTGTTGATGTCAGTGAATTAAAAGTTGGAGATCAACTCCAAGTGCTGAACGGTGATCAAGTTCCAATTGATGGGATTATTTTATCCGGTACTACCTCAATTGATGAATCTTCTATTAATGGAGAAAGTATACCGAAAGAGAAATCTAAGGGTGACGAAGTTTTTGGAAGTACGATTAATGGAACAGGTACTTTTACTATGGAAGTCACTAAGGAAAACAAGGATACTGTATTCTCTAAAATTTTACAATTAGTTAGTCAAAACCAAGATAATCAAACAAAAGCTGCCAGTATCATTCAAAAATTCGAGCCTAAATATGTTAATATAGTTTTAATCGCAATACCATTAGTAATGTTACTTGCTCCTTTTCTATTTGATTGGACATGGTCGCAAAGTGTTTACAGGGGATTAGTGATTTTAGTCGCAGCTTCACCGTGTGCTTTGGCAGCAGCTACTGTATCTGTAACATTGTCTACAACATCTAACCTAGCTAAAAAAGGCGTGCTTTCAAAAGGAAGTACTTACCTATCACAATTAGCGGATATAGATGCAATTGCCTTCGATAAAACAGGAACCCTTACGAACGGAGAACCTAAAGTAACAAATTACTATTTCACTCATTCTGTGAACGAAGAAAATATTATTGATATTATAGTCGCCCTTGAAAAGGAATCCAATCACCCACTCGCTAATGCTATTTTAGAAAAATTTGAAGTTAAAAATAAAATAGACATCGAAGTTACTAATCAAATTGGAAAAGGTCTGACAGGAGATTATAATGGAAAAAATTATCGTATTGGTAAGCCTACTTCTTTTGAAAGTGCTTCTGAAGAGTATACCCAGTTCAATCATGATTGGGCATCAGAAGGAAAGACGGTTGTATACGTAGCAGAAAATGAAGAAGTTATTGGGATTATAGCTCTAATGGATATTCCGAATGAGCATGCTAAAGAAACAATTAATTACTTTAAGAAACTTGGTATCCACACGACTTTAATTACTGGTGATTCGGAAATGACGGGAAAAGCTGTAGGCGAACAATTGGGAATAGACGAAGTTATCGCTAATGTAATGCCTGAAGATAAATCCAGAATTATAGAAGAACAAAAAGAAAAATTTGGAGTTACTGCCATGGTTGGAGATGGTGTGAACGATGCACCGGCCCTTGTTAATGCTGATGTTGGTATAGCTATGGGGGGCGGTACTGATGTGGCAGTAGAAGTATCTGATTTGGTTTTAATGCAGAACAATTTATCTAAATTAGTACAGTCTCATAAAATTTCCTCAAATATGGGTCGTGTTATTAGGCAAAATATTATTTTTTCAATGGCAGTTGTTGCCTTTTTAGTTGTCGTTAGTTTGTTAGGATTAACTGATATTACAATCAGTGTAATTGTTCATGAAGGAAGTACTTTAGTTGTTATACTAAATGGACTTCGATTATTAAGATCTAAATAATGAACGAATCGATTGACATGAATGAACTTTGAAGTGTGGATTCTACAATGTTCCCATAACATTGGACACTAAAAAACAGAGCAATCTAATAAAGATGTTATGAGTAAAAACAATGCCTTGCATACCGTTTTTATCATACGGGCGGTCAAATAAGCAATTAAAGAGCATGGGAAGCATAAAATCATAAACAGTGACTTAAGGCAGCCAGTTTACATTCAAAAGTTAAATTGACTGTATTAAAAGTTTCGAAACGATTAATATCCGTATGGGGGCAAGCGTCGAGCCAAAGATAATGCCAGGACAGAGCGTCTTTTTCCGTTCTTTTAAGTGGGAAAGGTTTTACCTTCTCTATGCCAAGACAGTCCCAGAGCTAAAAGAGCCAGTTGCTCTTTTTGGGCGTTTGTGAACGGTAATCGCAGGAAGGGGATTTTCCCAACCGCACCTGGTTTTCCATCACAATAAAGTTGGCGGCATTTGTTCTGATATTCTTGGGAATACTTACACTATGAATGGCCGTATTAAGTGATACAGGAGCTGCTATTATTGTAATACTGAATGCTCTCCGCCTTTTGAGGGTAAAAGAATAAAAGTAAGGATAACTAGGTAAAGCTGTTCAATCAAAAATTGAACAGCTTATTTTTCATCAAAATCAAAAACGTTTATTATAATACCTACACTTGTTCTGTTAAACGTACCGATTTTTTAACCTTATTGTATCAGTAATATCTTGAAACGAAGTAAGCGACTAAAATTTCTCTTTTATCATACTTTTATAAAAATACACTTTTAAGAACGGTTTGAAAATTTTTGAAATAGATCAAAATAATCTTCTGGTTAAAAAACCTGTAGATATGATTTCTCTCTTAAATTTTTGTTTGATTAGATTAGATCCTAATAAGACGCATTCAATATGTCTACACGTGAATTTAGTCTTTGAAAATGTAAGGACCATTATTATTATAAAAACCCCAGTATAAAACGATACGCAGAAGCATATCATAAGTGATGCGGTTATTTTTTATATTATTCTCATAGAAAATGTCGAATTAAGTGTAGGCGATTCATTATTATAGATACGTTTAATTCGAATAGAAAAAACTTCGGTACAAGACAAATTAAGAATAATTTAAAGAATAAAGCCTCACTGTATCTAGACGAAAGATTGGTCGTATAATGAAAAAGATAATTAAATACGCGACTAGTGAAACAGTAGAAGAGTTCTTGGCGAATTTTGATACATATGTGAAGTATATATAAGAAAATGATGAAGTGGGATTAGAAACCATCTTTAATAAAGAGACAATTCTTGATGGAAATATTGAGTTTGACCATGAACCTCTAATTACTGAAGGAATTTATTCAGATACAGATCCAAAGAATGGCGAAATACTACATCGTTCATTGCATATGCTATCACCAGTACAAGCAAGTCAGGAAAAGTTCTGGTTAGGAATGACAATGACATACTACAAAGATTATTTGTATTATCGATTAAATGATGAACTGAGTAAGAATAAAGATGAAAGAATTAAAACTGCATTAACATCATACAAAAATGGTTTAAAAAGAGCATTGTTTGTCAATGTACTATCTAGATTATAGTGAGTAGGCATCTTACATATGATGCAACGAGAGAAGACCCATGTGAACTCACTAAGTTTTTCTGCGGAAGTGATTTCTCAGCTAGAGCAGTAATCTTCTTCTTAAGTAACTTTACATCGAATAAAGAACTGGGATTAGGGATTCTTTCAGCGATTTACAGGTTGAAACAAGATGGAGTTGATATAAAACGAGATCACTTTGTTCAAGCGAATAAGTATTTGAATCTAATTGGAGGAGTTACTCTGCTTGATTTGAAGACAAAAGCGGAAGTTGAAGAAGAGATTTATGGGTATTTGAAGGATAACGAGTAGAATTATGAGTATATGATAAATATTAAGAAGTGAAATATATCTATAATAACTAAGCCTTAACGAATTATTTATGAGAAAATAGAATTAATAAATTAATCGAGGTGAAAACAGCAATGAAACAATACGTAGTTGATAATAAAGGAGAGAATACTTTAGTTAATTTACTTAAAGAAAATGTTTATAAAGATGCTAAGTTGACAGTTGCATCAGCTACATTTAGTTTATTTGCATACTATGCTATTAAAGAAGAATTAGATAAATTATCAGAGTTTAAATTTTTATTTACTAAACCCGCTTTCTATAAATTAGGACAAGAAGTAAAGAGACAATACAAACTGCAATTACAAGAAATTGAGAATAATCCAAAGTTCGATGGGAATAATTTTGAGATTCAGTTAAGAAACAAAATGATTTCTACGCGAACAGCGAATCAAGTCACAAAATGGATAAATGAAAAAGCTACTTTTAAAACACTTGTTGATGATTATTCAATAAGTAAGCAATTATTAGTCCATAATAATAAGATTAATTTATTTTCACAATCAGATATAGATTTTACAGCTGATGGGTTAGGTTTAACTTCTTCAAATAGACTCGGATCATATTTCGTATTAGCAGGTGTAGATGAATTAGTTGAGAATAGCTTAGTTGAGTTTGATGCTATTTGGAATGATGAGACAAAGGTCAAAGATGTAACAGAAAATGTGCTAGAACAAATTAAACTAATCTATAAGGAAAACTCTCCAGAGTGGTTATATTTTGTGACGCTCTATAACATCTTCTCAGATGAGTTAGATAATTTGAGCGAGGATAACGTAATAAAAGAAGGTACTAATTTTAAAGAAACTGTCGTTTGGAATAAATTATTCGAGTTCCAGAAAGATGGAGTACTTGGTATTATCGATAAAATTGAAAGATTCAACGGTTGTATATTAGCAGATAGTGTAGGACTAGGAAAGACATTCTCCGCTTTAGCGGTAATCAAATATTACGAATTACGAAATGATAGAGTACTCGTACTAGCACCAAAAAAATTGAGAGATAATTGGCTAACATATAAACAGAACGATAAAAAGAATATTCTTGTAGATGATAGATTTAGATATGATGTCCTCAATCATACTGATTTAAGTCGAGACTCAGGATATACTGGTGATATTAATCTTGAATCTATTAATTGGTCAAATTATGATTTGGTTGTCATTGATGAATCACATAACTTTAGAAATAATAATGCTGTAAAAAATAAATTAACTAGATATCAAAAATTGATGCAGGAAGTAATTAAAAAGGGTGTTAAAACAAAAGTTCTTTTGCTTTCAGCTACCCCTGTGAATAACAAAATGAATGACATTAAAAATCAAATAGCATTTATTACAGAAGAAGATGATACAGCATTATTAAATGAAGGTGTTGATTCAATAAATACAGCACTTAAAAATGCACAAACTTCATTTAATAGATGGTCGGAGCTACCGAGTGAAGAAAGAACAACAACGAACTTTTTAAATATGGTGAATCCCGAATATTTTCAAATTTTAGATGCACTTTCAATAGCAAGAAGTAGAAAACATATTGAAAAGTATTATGATGTAAATGATATTGGTTCTTTCCCGAATAGATTAAAACCAATATCTATAAAGACTGATGTGGATATCAATAATGAATTTAGAGGTATGGCGAAAGTTAATGAGCTTATGTCCAGTATGGAATTCAGTATTTATCAACCGATGAAGTATGTATTGCCAAATAAAAGAAAATATTATGAAGATTTATATGATACAACGGTAAAAGAAGGGTCAGGTAAATTTAAACAAACAGATCGTGAATTTGCCGTCGCTAGTTTAATGAAAGTGAATATATTTAAAAGGCTAGAGAGCTCGATATATTCATTTAATAAAACGATTGAGAACATCATTTACAAGATGAATGAGACAATCAATATTCTAGAAGCTTCCCATAATAAGAACTTTAGTAATGATTATAGTGAAACATCAGAAATTGAAGATGATGAATTAGAGGTAATTACAGTAGGAAGCGATAAAGTCCGTATTAAAGTCGAAGATATTGATCATATCAAGTGGTTAGGTGATCTAAAACGAGATTTAACGCTATTAACGGATTTGTATAATGAGACAAAGAATATCGATGTTAGTAGAGATGAAAAGTTAAAAGTATTAAGTGAGCATATTAAGAAGAAGGTCGAAAATCCTATCAATGATGGTAATAAGAAGATTATTATCTTCTCAGCATTTGCAGATACGATTCAATATCTATACAACAACCTAAATGAGAAATTATTAGAAAACAATATACATTCAGCAATGGTGATGGGTTCTGGAGATAACAAAACTACTCTGAAGGGTGTAAAAGCTAAAGATTTAGTTGATGTACTTACAAACTTCTCTCCAATATCAAAGGACAGAGCGCTTACCAATCCGGAAGCTACTGAAGAAATTGATATTTTATTTGCAACAGACTGTATATCAGAAGGGCAAAACTTACAGGATTGCGATTACTTAATCAACTATGATATTCACTGGAACCCAGTTAGAGTTATTCAGAGATTTGGTCGTATTGACAGGATCGGTTCAAGAAACAAGGATATTCAACTAGTAAACTTCTGGCCAAATATGGAACTAGATGAATACATTAACCTCGAAGAAAGAGTTAAAGGGCGTATGAAGTTACTTAATACGTCAGCTACTGGTGAAGAAGATGTATTCGACGTTTCTGGGAAAGAAATGAATGATATTGAATATCGTCGTAACCAGTTGAAGGCATTGCAAGATGAAGGAATAAACTTAGAAGACGTATCGGGTGCAATTTCAATTACAGATTTAACGTATACTGACTTTAAGAGTGATTTATCACATGCGATTAAGGAACATAAGAAAGATTTAGAGAAAGCGCCAAAAGGTATGTATTCTATTGTATCGAATAATGTATTAAAAGAAGCAGAACCAGGAGTTATCTTCTGTTTTAAACAAAATGCACCAATCGATATGTCTAACAATAGCCTTGAGCCATATATACTACTTTACTTAAAAGATAACGGAGACTCTTTATTACACTATACGAACGCTAAGACGATATTAGATTTCTATAGAAGATTAGCTTTAGGACAAGATGAACCTTTTGCTGAGCTGGTAGATCAATTTAACAAAGAGACTGATAACGGTGAAGATATGACAATCTATACTGACTTACTAAAGAAATCAATTGATGTTGTAAGGAATAAACAAGAAGAATCTGTATTTGATAGTTTCTTTACACCAGGTGGAACAGATATTCAACAATCCTTAAACTTAGATTTTAATGATATTGAATTAATTTCATTTTTAATTATTAAAGGAGATTAATAATGAAAGAAGAAGAAATTTTAACAACACTAAACTTACCTAAAGAATCATGGACTTTAAGAACGTTTCCTTTCAATCAGTTGGTGAAACAGCTTACCTTACCTCAACGCAAATTATTCCAGGAAAGGATAGTTGCTAGAGGTATAAGAATTCTAGCGACAATTTCTGAACGTAATACAAATATACTTAAATATGAAAGCAAAAAAGAAAAGTATGAAGAAATAATTCTCTTTCAAATAAAGGTAAATCAGCTAAGTAAAGTTAAAGATATTTATAAAACGTTAGCTTCAGTAATGCCTTATCCATTAATTATTATATTTAACTGCGAAGATCGATATAAAATAATAATGTCGGAACACGAAAAAACAGACAAAGGTTATTTAAGAGTTACGAATATACTTGAAACAACAGAAACTGAAAACTTAAATACATACTTAAGTTTAGCAAACTTAGATGCTTTAGATAAAACGAGCTTTAGGACATTTTATTTAGATATGATGGCTAAATTTGTTGCAGCTGAATCAAAAGAGAAATATGATGCTTCAATTGAAGATAACAAAGTTGAATTGTTAGAATTAGTGATGAAGCTTGATAAAGAAATTCAGAAGCTGGTTAATAAGGCTAAGAAAGAACCACAATTGAATAGAAGGATTGAGTATCAACTTAAAGCTAATAAACTTAAAGAAGAAAGAGCAAAGTACTTAACTAAGGAGGAATCGTAATGAACAAAGTGCCCAGTAGTTCACCAGATTTAACGAATGAGAATATTAAGAAGTTAAAAGAATTGTTTCCTGAAATATTAACAGATGGAGAGCAAATAGACTTTGATAAGTTAAAAACAATATTAGGACAAGAAGTAAATGGAGAGAAGGAACGATATTCATTCAATTGGCATGGTAAGAAAGATGCGATTTTAGGAGCACAAAAGCCATCTAAAGGAACATTAAGACCAGATAAAGAGAAAAGCAAAAACTTTGATACGACAGAAAATTTGTATATCGAAGGTGATAATTTAGAAGTGTTGAAGTTACTTCAAAAGTCATATAGTAACAAAATTAAAATGATTTATATTGATCCGCCATATAATACTGGATACGACTTGATATATAAAAATGACTTTAAGGATGATATTAAGAATTATTTAAAATATACAGGACAAATCGACGGGAATAATGGGATATTACATACTAATAGTGATTATGATGGAAAAGTGCATACAAACTGGTTAAATATGATGTATTCAAGAATTAAAGTATCAAAAAGTCTATTAAAGAAAGACGGGGTTTTTGTAATCGCTATAGATCACTATGAAGTTGCTAACCTAATCAAGATTTGTGACGAAATATTTGGAGAGAGTAACAAATTAGGAGTAATTAGTGTGGTTCATAAACCAGAAGGAAGAAATCAAGCAAGACATTTTGGTCCAAGTAATGAATTTGCATTGTTTTATGCAAGAGATAAAAATACATTTAACTTTGAAAAAAATATTATTGATGAAGAGTTGAAAGAATTATACGATCAGAAAGATGAAAAAGGGTTATATAGGCTTAAAAATTTCATTAGATTGTCAGATGGTAAATATTCACTCAGAGAAAGTAAACCAGACTTTTTTTATCCTATTTATGTGTCGAAAGACTTAAAGAAAATAAGTATAGAAAAATTTGATAATAGCATTCCTGTTTACCCAGTAACTAAAACAGGAGTTGAAAGAACGTGGAAGACGAGTAAAACTACATGTGAAGCAAGGATTAGACAAAAGGATATTATTGCAGTAATTGAAGATAATGAAGTAATAATTTATGAAAAATTAAGAGAAAACCAGGTATTAAAAACTCACTGGATAAAAAAACAGTACCACGCTTATCATTATGGAACAAAAGTTTTAGATAATTTGTTAGGAATCAAGACATTTGACTTTCCAAAATCATTAAATTTAATTAAAGATACTTTGAATATTTGTATAAATGAGAGCGATATCATACTGGATTTCTTTTCAGGCTCAGCAACTACAGCACACGCAACAATGCAATTAAACGCAGAAGATGGCGGTAATAGAAAGTTTATTATGGTTCAACTTCCTGAAAAGTTAGATGAGAAGAGTGAGGCATATAAAGATGGTTACAGAACGATTTGTGATATTGGTGAAGAGAGGATTCGTCGTGCGGGTGAATTAGTTAAACAAGAGTTAATCGAGAAGAATAATAAAGCTGGGATGTTGGCAGATGATTTTGTAGATCCTGAGCAATTGGATGTTGGTTTTAAGGTAATGAAATTAGATAAATCAAATATTCGTGAATGGAATTCAGATTTTGAAGATTTAGAGGATAACTTATTTGCTTATGAAGATGTATTTGTAGAAGGTAGAAGTGAACTCGATGTTGTATATGAAATTATGTTGAAAAATGGTTTAGATTTAACGTATAAAGTGAATCAGTTTGAACATGTTGGGAGAAATATCTATGATGTTGCATATGGAAATTTATTCGTTTGTTTAGCAGATGATATTGATGTATCAGTTGCTCAAGGAATTATTGATAAACGAAATGAGTATGGTACTGATACGAGCTCAGTAGTATTGAAGGATGCTGGATTTAAGAGTGATGCAGGTAAATTGAATGTAATTGAGCTATTAAAGGATAGTGGTTATCCAGAAGAGAATATATTAACGATATAAGAGGTGTTTAAATGAAGATTCAATTTGATGAACTGAATTATCAGCAAGATGCAATTAATTCAGTGTTACGTGTTTTTAAAGGTCATGAAATCAATCAATCTTTATTTACTATTTCAGATAAGAGAAACCAAGGAAGTTTTTTTGGTGAGCATGGTGTAGGGAATAAAGTAATTAAAAACTACAAAAGAATGTTAAAGAACGTCAATCAAATTCAAATAGATAATGGTATTCCAATTTCTGATTCAATTCCTATTCCATTTCCTCAATTCAATATAGAAATGGAAACTGGTACGGGTAAAACATTTGTGTATTTAAAATCGATTCTTGAGTTAAACAAATCATATGGATTTACTAAGTTTGTGATTGTAGTACCTTCAGTTGCAATCAAAGAAGGTGTTATGAAAACGATTGAAATGACTAAAGATTACTTTAAAACACAAATGAATAGTGTGATTTATAACTCATTTATGTATAACAGTTCAAAGCTTGATGAAGTACGTAACTTTGCTGAGAGCAATAACATTGAGATTATGGTTATTAATATTCAAGCCTTTTCTAAAGGAAAGAAAAATAACGATAATATGAATATCATTTATCGTGATGATATGGATAAATTAAATGGTATTAGACCGATAGATCTAATTGCAGAAACAAATCCTATTATTATTATTGATGAGCCTCAAAGTGTAGATAACACTGAAAATGCTAAGAAAGCTATTGAAGCATTAAATCCATCTGTTTCATTTAGATATTCTGCAACGCATAAAAATACTGAATATCCTTTGCTATATCGATTGGGCCCTGTAGAAGCATACCAACACGAATTAGTAAAACAAATAGAAGTTGCTGGTATAAAAAATGATGTAGATGGTAATGAAGCATATATTAAATTATTAAATGTTAAATCAAATAAAACAACTATAACAGCATCTGTTGAAATGTATGTTAGTTCTAAAGGAAATATCGACAAAAAAGAAATAAAACTAAAGCAAGGTGATGATTTATATCTTAAATCTAAGCGGATTTCCACATATGAAAAAGTAGGTTTTGTACAAGAAATTTCTGCTGAGCCTGGTAATGAGTATATTGAATTTTCAGGAGAGCCGTCAATCATACGTTTAAGTCAATCAAACGAAAACGATAGACAAATAAAAAGAGGTCAAATTCGTAAAACGATAGAAGAGCATTTAGATAAAGAATTAAAATTAAATTCACAAGGTATCAAAGTATTGAGTATATTCTTTATTGATAAGGTTGAAAAGTATCGATCATATGATGAGAATAAAAACATGGTCAAAGAAGAATATGCACAAATATTTGAAGCTGAATACAATAAGTTAATCAAAAAAGAGAAGTATAAATCACTAATCGATAGACACATACCGGCTGAAGAAGTACATGATGGATATTTTTCTGTAGATGGCAAAGGTATTCCTAAAAATACAAAAGGTAATACTGCAGCAGATGAGAGTACATATAAAACCATTATGAAAGATAAAGAACAACTTTTAACAATGTATAACGCAGAAAAGGGAAAAACTGATAAGGCAAATAAACTACGCTTTATTTTCTCTCACTCTGCGCTAAAAGAAGGATGGGACAATCCAAACGTCTTTCAAATTTGTACTTTAATAGAAACAAAAGATACCATTACAAAACGTCAAAAAATTGGACGTGGTTTACGTATTGCTGTTAATCAAGAGGGGCAACGTGTGCCTGGTTTTGAAACGAATACATTAACTGTTATGGCTAATGAAAGTTATGAAGACTTTGCTAATGGTTTGCAGAGAGAATACGAAGAAGAAGGAATGAAATTTGGAATATTTGAAGAAAATAGTTTTAGTTCAATTGTAATTGGAACAAATGATTTAGGAGAAAAGATTCCGCTTGGAACTGCTAATTCGAAGATTCTTATTAAATTCATGAAAGAAAATAAATATATTGATAGTAAGGGAAAAGGAAGTTTAAAATTAGCTGAAGCAATTGAAAAAGATGAACTTGAATTACCTGAAGAGATTTTAAATATCAATGAAAAAATGAAAGATTCAATCACAGATTTTGTGAAAAATATATTTGATACTAATAAAGTAGATATAAAAAATAAAGATGAACGAGTAAGTATTAAAATACGTAAAGAATTACTGTCAGGTCCTTTCTTAGAAATTTGGGATAAAATAAAATACAAAACTAAGTATGTTATTTCATTTGATAGTGATGCATTTATTCACACCGCTTCAGCAAAATTAAGAGAAGAATTGTCAGTAAAAATTGCAAAATTAGAATATCAAAAAGTAAATATTGTAACTGATCAATCAGGTGTAAGAACAATTAATGAAACATCTACAGGATTTGAAGCATCTGAGGAAGAATACACAGAAGCTCCTGATATTATTAGTTATTTACAGAATGAGACAAAACTTACTAGGAAAACATTAATTAGAATATTATCTAATAGTGAAACTTTAAGAGATTTTAGACGTAATCCACAAATGTACATGATGGAAACCGCTAGAATTATTAATTCGGCAAAGAAGAATGCAATTGTAGATGGTGTTAAATATGAGAGAAATAATGAAGAATATGAACAAAGTCTATTCCTAACTGATGAACTTTCAAGTTATACAACAAATGCTTTAAAAGTAAACGACAATCGTTCTCTATATGATCATATTATCTATGATTCCACAGTCGAAAAAGAGTTTGCAATTGAATGTGAGAAAGATGAGAACGTTAAGTTCTATATAAAATTACCGTCTTGGTTTAAAGTGAAAACGCCACTAGGACCATACAATCCTGACTGGGCTGTACTTTTAGAGAAATTCGGTAGGGAAAAGCTATATTTTATTGTAGAAACTAAAGGAAGTATAGCAAGTGAAGATTTGAGACCAACTGAATTATCTAAAATAAAATGCGGTAAAAAACACTTTGATGCGATTGATACAGGAATAGATTTTGTGAAAGAAACAAGCTTAAAAAATATTTATTAAAAAAATTTTATTTATAAAGTAACAATAAAACTTTTACCAGCACATTTTGATTAGATTATCCTTCTTACTCTGTGCTGGTATTTTAATATAATAATTTATAGATACTAAGGTATACAAGGACGGGATAATTGTGAATTTAAATGTTTATTTAAAATCTTTATATCAAACTATAACCTTCAGAGGCAAAACGATTAAACAATTAAATATTGAAGTAAAAAATTTAATTGTAGAATTTGGACTGACCCAATTAGTGGGAATTATATAAAAACACTTTCGTTGAATTCATATTAAAATGAATCATGCGGAGGTGTTTTTTCTATGAAAAGAGTTGCTTATTCAGTAGAAACAAAGTATAAAGCTGTTGAAATGAAAGCAGCAGAATTTTCAACAAAAGAAATTATGGAAGAATTAAATATTAGAAATAGAACACAAGTGAAAACTTGGTGGCGATGGTATCGAAATGGGGAAAGTTATAGATTTTCACAACACGTTGGTAAACAATATACCTACGGTAAAGGATTAGAAGAGCTGTCAGAAGTAGAACAATTAAAATTAGAAAATAAGAGGAAAGATATAGAATTGGATATTTTAAAAAAGTACAAGGCATTGGAAAATAAGTGGTACTAACAGTAGTCATAGGTTTAGTGGATCAATTAAAAGGAAACTATTCAATCAAATTGATACTAGAAGTATTAAACATACCTAAATCAACATATTACCGATGGAAAAACAAAACCTATAAAAATGATACTGTAACACAAAAAGTCATTGAATTATGTGAAGCTAACCACTATACCTACGGTTATCGTAAGATTACAGCACTGATTAATCAATGTTATACATCACCAATTAATCATAAGAGCGTACAGAGAATGATGCAGAAGCATCGTTTGAACTGCCGAGTTAGACCTAAAAAGACGACAAGGATAGGTAAACCATATTATAAAACAGACAATTTATTACAAAGACAATTTAAAGCGAGTTGTCCCATGGAAGTATTAACAACCGATATGACTTATTTACCATTTGGTCATTCTATGTTGTATTTATCTTCGATAATGGACATTTATAACGGAGAAATTGTGGCGTTTAAAATAAATGATAAACAAGACCAAAGTTGAGTTAATGATATATTCAATCAAATCGATATACCTGAGGGGTGTATATTACATAGTGATCAAGACAGCGTTTATACATCTTATACTTATTATCAATGATGCGAAGAAAAAGGCATTATCAGAAGTATGTCCCGAAAGGGAACACCTGCCGATAACGCCCCGATAGAAAGTTTTCATTCCTCGCTAAAGTCTGAAACTTTTTATATCAATAATCAGCTTAATAGCTCTAATCATATTGTAATAGATATTGTCGAAAAATACATTAAAAACTATAATAATCATCGAATTCAACAAAAACTAGGCTACTTATCCCCTGTAAAATACAGAGAATGAGCAGTCTAGAACATAGTGTGTTTATTAAGTTCCCATTTTAAGGGTTCAGTGCCGTTGAATTAATATGGAAATTGTCTTTTTTATAAATTTTTTGATTATTTTCAGCTGGTTGAGCCACTACTTTTCTTATATTGAATGCCATTAATACAAATCCAAATTCTCTTTTAACTTTATTTATTCCTCTTACGGACATTCGAGTGAAACTCATTTTAATTTTATTAGAAGTAATTTAGGTTTGAACTCACCTAAGTGAATATATGAGTTATTTTTTATGCTACAAAATATATTCAGATTTCAATAATGCCATAAAATAGGCATCTTTATATTTACCTTTAGTATAGAATTGCTCTTTGAGTAATCCTTCTGTTTTAAATCCTTGTGACTCGTATATATGCACAGCTTTTTTGTTATCTGTATCAACATATAGATAAATTTTGTGCATGTTTAATATATCGAATGCATAATTTATCGCTTTTTCGAATGCGAATTTTGCATAACCTTTACCACTGAACTCAGGTTTAATAATTATTTGTATTTCACAATTACGATGGATGTAATTAATTTCTACTAATTCAACAATACCTACGACTTGATTTTCATCTTCAACAATAAAACGTCTCTCTGATTCATCTAATAAATGCTTATCAAATAAATATTGAAGTTCCGTTAAGGATTCATACGGTTCTTCAAACCAATAAGACATAATAGAATATTCATTATTTAATTCATGAACAAAAAGTAAATCACTATACTCTAATGCTCTTAGTTTCATAATTCTACTCCCAAGATTTTCTTATATATTTGCATTATAAATATAAATAACCAATAAGTCATCATTCACTGTGAACACTTTATTTTAACAATTCATCACATACTAATTCTCATTTTCTTGTTATTCTCGATTTATTACTCTTACTATGAAACCTATAAAATTCTCACATTTGTTTGTATTAAGAATAAATACATCAATAGTAACAATAAAAAAATAAATAATAAAGCATCCCTCACCGTAAAAGTGAAGGATGCTTTAGTTTTATTTTAAGTGGTATGATATTCATTTTGATAAATATTGGTTAATAATTGCCTGTAAATCATTGTTAAGTACCGTTGTTATAGAGTCATCATTCATAAAATCATCATAGATTTTATCCAATATTTCTTCATCTTCAATCGCTGTAAAATGATGTACTAGTCCTTTTACGATTGATATATAATCATGTGATGCCAAACAACTAGCAACCATTCGCCAGTCTGAGTGTGTGGTTTCATGGTTCATTCCTCCTTTATTTCAATGTCCATTTTTGACGTGCTTTAGGGTTAAGTGGATGCATAATTTCATTTGTGGCTGGATTAATGAGCTTTTTAACTTTCTTTTTATGAGTTTTTAACATTTCCATCACTTGCTCAACACGTTCAACGACAACTGGTCGCTTCGCATAGGCACCATAAGCTAGAATCACTGTGTCACTTTCACTAATTGCTTTCATTAAATGTATGTCCGTGTGTTTATCGTAAGGTTCTTTATCTTTGAGATGCTTTATACTCATAGGTGTTTTAATATTAGAGAAAAGATTAACGAGATAAACAGAGCCATATTGCTCAGAATTAGCTAATTGATTGAGGATGAGAACCGTAGTAAGATCGAGTGATAATACACCGTCTAAATGAGGATACATCGTTATCACAGTACAAGCCGGTTTCTTTTCATCCCAAGTTTTCTTGAGTAAGTAGCGGTGTTGTTCATCATCGCTAAATATGGCTTCTGTGTGTATGGTACTTTTGATTGTATTCATATATTGTCACTCCTTTTAATATTCTTCTGGTAAAAGCATCACATAATAAAAAGCGTCTACATCATCTTCACGAATGACGTAGACTTTCTTAGGTAGTGCATTTTGATATTTTACATAGTTTGTATAGTGATATTCCAATTTGTATGCGGGTTGTTCTTGTTCATGCTTAATAGAGAGTATATTCTTATCTTCTTGTAGTCTAAAAATGTGTAGGTAATCTGTATGAGGTTGATTATCTCTCTCTTTTACCATATTCCAAAGTAAGATTTGAAGGTCTAGAGATAGTTGTTCACTAATGCCTCTTGTGATGTATCGATTGATTTTCATATTATTTTACCTCGTCTTGAATTTCTTTCATGATGATAATTGCTTGACTAATAATCGTAACAGATATTTGTGCCACTTTGATCCAATTATTCATGGTCATTCCCTCCTTCTCTTAGTAAATGACGTTCATCAATAATTATATTTTTAGTATCTGTGAGGTAGAGAAAGTCCATATCAAAATGATCTAGATAACCAATACTGATGAGTTGATTATTAGCATACATTAGAAATGGATAGATACTTAGCTCATGTAGCTCATCATTGGTTCTGTTGCAAAGTAAAAA
>NZ_VUKI01000051.1:0-4753 GCF_008385775.1 Staphylococcus sp. GDX7P312P
ACATCATTGTTAAATTGTTTATATCTGAAATATTTCATAAAGAAGACTCCTTTTTTTTAAAATTATAGTATAAATTCATCTTTGCAACAGAACCGAATTGGGAACGGAAAAATTATTTTATTAAAGAGTAGTTCAACAAACGGGCCATATTGTTGTATAAGTGATGAAATACTGAATTTAAAACTTAGTTTATATGTGGTAAAATGTTTTAATCAAGTTTAGGAGGAATTAATTATGAAGTGTAATGAATGTAACAGGGTTCAATTAAAAGAGGGAAGCGTATCATTAACCCTATAAACTACGTCTGCCCTCATTATTGGAGGGTGAAATGTGAATACATCCTATTCACAATCGAATTTACGACACAACCAAATTTTAATTTGGCTTTGCATTTTATCTTTTTTTAGCGTATTAAATGAAATGGTTTTGAACGTCTCATTACCTGATATTGCAAATGATTTTAATAAACCACCTGCGAGTACAAACTGGGTGAACACAGCCTTTATGTTAACCTTTTCCATTGGAACAGCTGTATATGGAAAGCTATCTGATCAATTAGGCATCAAAAGGTTACTCCTATTTGGAATTATAATAAATTGTTTCGGGTCGGTAATTGGGTTTGTTGGCCATTCTTTCTTTTCCTTACTTATTATGGCTCGTTTTATTCAAGGGGCTGGTGCAGCTGCATTTCCAGCACTCGTAATGGTTGTAGTTGCGCGCTATATTCCAAAGGAAAATAGGGGTAAAGCATTTGGTCTTATTGGATCGATAGTAGCCATGGGAGAAGGAGTCGGTCCAGCGATTGGTGGAATGATAGCCCATTATATTCATTGGTCCTATCTTCTACTCATTCCTATGATAACAATTATCACTGTTCCGTTTCTTATGAAATTATTAAAGAAAGAAGTAAGGATAAAAGGTCATTTTGATATCAAAGGAATTATACTAATGTCTGTAGGCATTGTATTTTTTATGTTGTTTACAACATCATATAGCATTTCTTTTCTTATCGTTAGCGTGCTGTCATTCCTGATATTTGTAAAACATATCAGGAAAGTAACAGATCCTTTTGTTGATCCCGGATTAGGGAAAAATATACCTTTTATGATTGGAGTTCTTTGTGGGGGAATTATATTTGGAACAGTAGCAGGGTTTGTCTCTATGGTTCCTTATATGATGAAAGATGTTCACCAGCTAAGTACTGCCGAAATCGGAAGTGTAATTATTTTCCCTGGAACAATGAGTGTCATTATTTTCGGCTACATTGGTGGGATACTTGTTGATAGAAGAGGTCCTTTATACGTGTTAAACATCGGAGTTACATTTCTTTCTGTTAGCTTTTTAACTGCTTCCTTTCTTTTAGAAACAACATCATGGTTCATGACAATTATAATCGTATTTGTTTTAGGTGGGCTTTCGTTCACCAAAACAGTTATATCAACAATTGTTTCAAGTAGCTTGAAACAGCAGGAAGCTGGTGCTGGAATGAGTTTGCTTAACTTTACCAGCTTTTTATCAGAGGGAACAGGTATTGCAATTGTAGGTGGTTTATTATCCATACCCTTACTTGATCAAAGGTTGTTACCTATGGAAGTTGATCAGTCAACTTATCTGTATAGTAATTTGTTATTACTTTTTTCAGGAATCATTGTCATTAGTTGGCTGGTTACCTTGAATGTATATAAACATTCTCAAAGGGATTTCTAAATCGTTAAGGGATCAACTTTGGGAGAGAGTTCAAAATTGATCCTTTTTTTATAACAGGAATTCAAATCTTTTTGTTCCATTAAAGGGCGCGATTGCTGAATAAAAGATACGAGAGACCTCTCTTGTATCTTTTTTATTTTGAGTGGTTTTGTCCGTTACACTAGAAAACCGAAAGACAATAAAAATTTTATTCTTGCTGAGTCTGGCTTTCGGTAAGCTAGACAAAACGGACAAAATAAAAATTGGCAAGGGTTTAAAGGTGGAGATTTTTTGAGTGATCTTCTCAAAAAATACTACCTGTCCCTTGCTGATTTTTAAACGAGCACGAGAGCAAAACCCCCCTTTGCTGAGGTGGCAGAGGGCAGGTTTTTTTGTTTCTTTTTTCTCGTAAAAAAAAGAAAGGTCTTAAAGGTTTTATGGTTTTGGTCGGCACTGCCGACAGCCTCGCAGAGCACACACTTTATGAATATAAAGTATAGTGTGTTATACTTTACTTGGAAGTGGTTGCCGGAAAGAGCGAAAATGCCTCACATTTGTGCCACCTAAAAAGGAGCGATTTACATATGAGTTATGCAGTTTGTAGAATGCAAAAAGTGAAATCAGCTGGACTAAAAGGCATGCAATTTCATAATCAAAGAGAGCGAAAAAGTAGAACGAATGATGATATTGACCATGAGCGAACACGTGAAAATTATGATTTGAAAAATGATAAAAATATTGATTACAACGAACGTGTCAAAGAAATTATTGAATCACAAAAAACAGGTACAAGAAAAACGAGGAAAGATGCTGTTCTTGTAAATGAGTTGCTAGTAACATCTGACCGAGATTTTTTTGAGCAACTGGATCCAGGAGAACAAAAACGATTTTTTGAGGAAAGTTATAAATTATTTTCCGAACGATATGGCAAGCAAAATATTGCTTATGCAACAGTTCATAATGATGAGCAAACCCCTCACATGCATTTAGGTGTTGTGCCTATGCGTGATGGAAAACTGCAAGGAAAAAATGTGTTTAATCGTCAAGAACTGTTATGGCTACAAGATAAATTCCCCGAGCATATGAAAAAACAGGGTTTTGAGTTGAAGCGTGGTGAACGTGGCTCTGACCGTAAACATATTGAGACAGCTAAATTTAAAAAACAAACTTTGGAAAAAGAGATTGATTTTCTAGAAAAAAATTTAGCAGTTAAAAAAGATGAATGGACTGCTTATAGCGATAAAGTTAAATCAGATTTAGAAGTACCAGCGAAACGACACATGAAAAGTGTTGAAGTGCCAACGGGTGAAAAGTCCATGTTTGGTTTGGGAAAAGAAATAATGAAAACAGAAAAGAAACCAACCAAAAATGTTGTTATATCGGAGCGTGATTATAAAAACTTAGTGACTGCTGCGAGAGATAACGATAGGTTAAAACAGCATGTTAGAAATCTCATGAGTACTGATATGGCGAGAGAATATAAAAAATTAAGTAAAGAACATGGGCAAGTTAAAGAAAAATATAGTGGTCTTGTAGAGCGATTTAATGAAAATGTAAATGATTATAATGAGTTGCTTGAAGAAAACAAGTCTTTAAAGTCTAAAATAAGCGATTTAAAGCGTGATGTGAGTTTAATCTATGAAAGCACTAAGGAATTCCTTAAGGAACGTACAGACGGCTTAAAAGCCTTTAAAAACGTTTTTAAGGGGTTTGTAGACAAGGTAAAGGATAAAACAGCACAATTCCAAGAAAAACACGATTTAGAACCTAAAAAGAACGAATTTGAACTAACTCATAACCGAGAGGTAAAAAAAGAACGAAGTCGAGATCAGGGAATGAGTTTATAAAATAAAAAAAGCACCTGAAAAGGTGTCTTTTTTTGATGGTTTTGAACTTGTTCTTTCTTATCTTGATACATATAGAAATAACGTCATTTTTATTTTAGTTGCTGAAAGGTGCGTTGAAGTGTTGGTATGTATGTGTTTTAAAGTATTGAAAACCCTTAAAATTGGTTGCACAGAAAAACCCCATCTGTTAAAGTTATAAGTGACCAAACAAATAACTAAATAGATGGGGGTTTCTTTTAATATTATGTGTCCTAATAGTAGCATTTATTCAGATGAAAAATCAAGGGTTTTAGTGGACAAGACAAAAAGTGGAAAAGTGAGACCATGGAGAGAAAAGAAAATCGCTAATGTTGATTACTTTGAACTTCTGCATATTCTTGAATTTAAAAAGGCTGAAAGAGTAAAAGATTGTGCTGAAATATTAGAGTATAAACAAAATCGTGAAACAGGCGAAAGAAAGTTGTATCGAGTGTGGTTTTGTAAATCCAGGCTTTGTCCAATGTGCAACTGGAGGAGAGCAATGAAACATGGCATTCAGTCACAAAAGGTTGTTGCTGAAGTTATTAAACAAAAGCCAACAGTTCGTTGGTTGTTTCTCACATTAACAGTTAAAAATGTTTATGATGGCGAAGAATTAAATAAGAGTTTGTCAGATATGGCTCAAGGATTTCGCCGAATGATGCAATATAAAAAAATTAATAAAAATCTTGTTGGTTTTATGCGTGCAACGGAAGTGACAATAAATAATAAAGATAATTCTTATAATCAGCACATGCATGTATTGGTATGTGTGGAACCAACTTATTTTAAGAATACAGAAAACTACGTGAATCAAAAACAATGGATTCAATTTTGGAAAAAGGCAATGAAATTAGACTATGATCCAAATGTAAAAGTTCAAATGATTCGACCGAAAAATAAATATAAATCGGATATACAATCGGCAATTGACGAAACTGCAAAATATCCTGTAAAGGATACGGATTTTATGACCGATGATGAAGAAAAGAATTTGAAACGTTTGTCTGATTTGGAGGAAGGTTTACACCGTAAAAGGTTAATCTCCTATGGTGGTTTGTTAAAAGAAATACATAAAAAATTAAACCTTGATGACACAGAAGAAGGCGATTTGATTCATACAGATGATGACGAAAAAGCCGATGAAGATGGATTTTCTATTATTGCAATGTGGAATTGGGGGTTCTGTTGCAAAGTAAAAA
>NZ_VUKI01000052.1:0-20519 GCF_008385775.1 Staphylococcus sp. GDX7P312P
GAAGTATACACAATTAACCAACCACGGTTGTATCCCGTCTAAAGTACTCGTACATGATGGGATTGATGGTACAGACTTTGGTACTGCCTTTTCAAGAAAAAAAGACGTAGTTAGCGCACTAAATAAGAAAAATTATAATAACTTAGCAAATGATACAAACATTGAAGTATTCAATTACAAAGCGCAATTCAAATCTAATACTGAAGTTAATCTACTAGACGAGGATGGTGCTATTGTACATACTTTAACTGCGGATAGAATTATTATTAATACAGGCGCAAAATCGAATATTCCATCTATCCCGGGTATCGAAAGTGCTAAACATTTATTTGATTCACAAGGTTTATTGAATATTGCATATCAACCTAAGCATTTAGTCATCATCGGTGGTGGCTATATCGCCCTAGAATTTGCTTCAATGTTTGCTAATTTTGGCTCAAAAGTCACAGTTATAGAACACGGCGAACATATCATGCCACGTGAAGATCAAGACGTGGTTGCACGTGCAATTAAAGATTTAGAGGACAAAGGGATTACCTTTGTCACAAATGCAGATACGCTAGAATTTAAAAATAACAACAACCAAACGACAATTGTAACTTCTAAAGGCAATTTCTCAGCTGACGCTGTATTGATAGCTACAGGTCGTATACCTAATACTGATTTAGCGCTTGAAGAAACTGATGTTGAACTTGGTGAACGTGGTGAGATCAAAGTGAATGAGCATCTTCAAACTTCAGTCGAACATATTTATGCTGTTGGAGATGTCAAAGGCGGACTACAATTCACTTATATCTCTCTGGACGACTTTAGAATTCTAAAATCTACACTATATGGTGACCAATCGCGTACTACACTTAACCGCGGTACAATTCCTTACACTGTCTTTATTGATCCACCATTTTCTCGAGTAGGTTTAACAGCTAAAGAAGCTCAAACTCAAGGCTATAATTATAATGAAAATACATTACTTGTCGCTCAAATTCCGAGACATAAGATTAATAATGACGCTCGCGGCATTTTCAAAGTTGTTATCGATAAAGATACTGATTTGATTTTAGGTGCTACACTTTATGGCAAAGAATCAGAAGAAATTATTAATTTAATTAAGTTAGCAATCGATCAACATATACCTTACCAAGTTCTAAGGGATACTATTTATACTCACCCAACTATAGTAGAATCCTTTAATGATTTGTTTAATATTTAAAAATTTTTAATTTATTAAAATACTGTCATACTAGTACTTCAAGAGATATAAATTCAACTTATCAATATTTTTAAAAATAAAAAGCTTTACTTATTAATAAATAACAGTTATAGTTAATCTAACGTAATAAAAGCTCGTGAATTTAAATGTAGTGTGTTTGTTTAGAATACTCTCTTTTTTATAAATGAATTTGTTACAAATATTCGTGCAAAAGCACATGGAGGTATTCTATATGAATAACGGTACAGTAAAATGGTTTAACGCAGAAAAAGGTTTTGGTTTCATCGAAAGAGAAGACGGAAGTGACGTATTCGTACACTTCAGCGGTATCGCTGGTGAAGGTTACAAAACTTTAGAAGAAGGTCAAAAAGTTGACTTCGATATTACTGAAGGTCAACGTGGCGAACAAGCAACTAACGTTGTTGTAATGTCATAGGATTAGACCTAATTAAGCGCTTAGAAGATAAATATCTTCTAAGTGCTTTTTTTTACAATAAAAAAGCTACGACAATATTCAGGTTAGAATACACTCATAGCTTAAGTTTATAATATAACTTGATTCCTCTATTTTATCGCCTTACGTTTAGCTAATTTCTCTTTTAGCTTTCGATCTTGTTCTTCTTTACGGCGTTTACGTTCCTCATTACGCTTTCTTAATCGTTCTTCTTCTTCCGGATCTCTTGGTTTTTTTAGCTGAGCT
This sequence comes from Staphylococcus sp. GDX7P312P, assembly GCF_008385775.1. Lineage (NCBI taxonomy): Bacteria > Bacillati > Bacillota > Bacilli > Caryophanales > Staphylococcaceae > Staphylococcus > Staphylococcus sp. GDX7P312P. The sequence continues at coordinate 1,911 of NZ_VUKI01000052.1, forward strand.
GTGACTTTTTCTAACAATTCGTCTTCAGTAAGCGCAGCAAGTGGTCGATTATTGACGAAGGCAAACGTTTTTCGACGTCCAGGGCCACAATAAGATTGACAGCCGATTTCAATTTCTGCTTCTGGATCTAATTTTTCTAATTTTCTTTTCAAAGTTTTGATATTTACCGCCTGACATTCATCACATATTAAAAATTTATTTTTCACCTTGCCACCTACCTTTCTATATTGTCGTTTCTATCCTAAATTTTGAAGCATATTAATACGAATCAATGAATTTAACTCTAATTATTTTACTCCTTTTACAAGAAAATTCAAGCCTATCATTAAAAGTCCTTCTCATCCATAATAAAAAAGAGCAAGACGCTGATTCAACATTTGAATTTAGTCCTACTCACTTATTAGTTTATATTATTATTGTCCATGATAAATTTTAAATTTCAACGGTTTAATACCGTGTGATGCCCATTCATTATAAATACGATTTTTATCAATGCGATTATCAATAATGGCGATACCGCAATCGCCACCGCCAGCACCTGATGTCTTGGCAGCAGCACCATAACGTTCTCCAATATCACATAACATTTTTAAATTTTCAGTTTCAATGTCGACTGTCGCTTCATTATCCATTTGTTGAATAATCATACGATTTTGTCGAATCATTTTCTGAACACCTTTAATATTATTTGTTTTAAACGCATAGATAAGATTTTCAACACATGTATGAGATTGATCAAGGAATCTTCCATAAAAAGAAGGATCTGATTTTAAGCGTTTCACTTCACTGACTAAATGAGGTGATGAAGCAGGCGAACCTGTCCAACCGATTAAGACTTCCATATTCTCTGGGGCCTGTAAAGGTTCAATATGAAGACCCGGCCAATTTTTTTCTAATACTTCATTAACTGATGTTTCTTCCATCTGTTGTTTGACCCAATCGTGATCGAAAGTACTATAAGCTAGCCAGCCACTGTATACACTTACAGCTATATCACCACATGAGCTTAAACTTTGTAATCGCATATTAGAAATGACTGCAAGTTTATAAATATATAGGTTAGATAATTGCATATCGTAAAACTCATTTAATGCTTTGACGACTGACACTAAAACTGCCGCACTAGAACCAAGCCCATATTTATTACCTGAAGCATCATCTAAATTACTATCGATTTCTAAATGAAAATGCTTCAATTTGACGTTGCAACTTCTCGCATATTGTTCGAAAACTTCAATTGCAGTTACAACATACTTTAATTGACTAGCAGCATTAGCATCGGAGATATCAATTTTATCTTCATTGCGATTAAACGTTACAGGTTCATAATGTAATGTCTTGGAATGAATCGTACCTGTTACTGCATTAGAAGCTTCAATTGAAGCTGTAACAAATCGATCGACCGCAATTAAGACAGACTTATATCCTGGCTCAGTCACTGCATATTCACCTGCTACATAAAGCTTTCCTGGTGCTTTCACCTGAATCATTATATCTCTTCCTTACTTAATTATTTCGACTCCTGATTGGGTAATGTCACTTGTGATGATTTGTGATTGATCAAATTCTTGTAAGAATTTATCTACGATAGCTTGTTGATTTTTCTTTTCAATCAATACTTTAACGTTAGGACCCGCGTCCATTGTAAAGTAGCAAGGTAATCCCGCTTCTCTACATTCATGAACGATGCGCATAGCATCATAACTTTCTGGTACTAAATATGTAAATGGAGGTTGTGCTCCCAAATTAGTTGCATGCATGCGTAAACCATTAGCTTCAATAACTTCACCCATACGTTTGAAATCTTTTTGAGCAATGGCTTCTTTAGTCTCTTTCAAATCTGGTTCAACGTTATCTAACCAATATTGATAAAAACGTGACGTATCACGTGTGAGTGACATGCCTGAACGACTGGATACCTTTTTAGATTTGTTATTGATAACAACAAAAACCATAGCCAGTTCATTTTCCCAGCCATCCGCTTCAACACGGTGTGCAAACGAAGATTCATCGTCATGTCCCTTTTCCCATTCAGCAAACCCACCATAAATACTACGAGATGCTGAACCAGACCCACGACGCGCTAAACGTGAAAGATCTTTATCAGATAAACCTAATTGTAGAGCTTCATTACACGCACCAGCTAATGCAGCATATGCACTTGCTGACGAAGCTAATCCTGCAGCTGTTGGAACAAAATTCTCACTTTCAATAAGCGCATATTCTGAAATCCCAGCTTCTTTACGAATCATTTCCATATAACGTTGAATCTTAGCGCTTTCCTTAGCGTTTACAGCTTCCCCGTTAAGAATTAACTGATCTTCTGTTAATGTTTCATCAAATGTTACACGCGTTTCAGTGTAAAAACGGTCTAGTGTAACTGACAAACTATTATTCATTGGTATGATTAATGCCTCATCGGCTTTACCCCAATATTTAATCAGTGCAATATTCGTATGTGCGCGTGCTTTACCACTCTTTTTCAATGGTTTATCCTCCTAACTTCTCAATCCATGTATGTTGTGCACCAGCTTTTTCAACTGCAGCGACAATATTCTTAGCTGTTTGCAATTCTTTAGCTAAGATAAGCATACTACCACCACGGCCGCCACCTGTTAGTTTGCCAGCAACTGAACCATTCTCTTCTCCTAAGCGAAGAAACATTTCTATTTTGTCATGACTCACCGTCAATGTTCTCAAGTCATCTTGACATTGATTAAAGATTGTAGCTAATTGATCAAAACTATGATGCTCAATCGCTTCACTTGCTGAATATACTAAAGAACCAATATGTTCAACAACTTGCATATAATTCTTATCATTATCACACAATTGATGCACATCTTCGACTGCTTGTTTAGTAGAACCTTTAACACCTGTATCGATAACTACCATATAACCATCTAAATCTAAGGTCTTTAATATTTCAACTTCGCCCTTTTGATACCAAACAGGTTGATTCGTAACGATTGTCTTAGTATCTATACCACTTGGTTTACCATGAGCTATACGTTCTGCCCAGTCTGCATTTTCTAATAATTCTTTATCAGTTAGTGGTAAACCTAAATAATCATAGCTTGCTCTTATGAAAGCGACAGCAACGGCTGCACTTGATCCTAAACCTCTAGATGGTGGTAAATTTGCTTGAATTTTTATTAATAATGGCTCTTCTACCTTTTTATTCTCTACGAAATGGCCAATTAAAGATTTCAAATGTTCTGGCGCATCATAAAGTGGTCCATCATAGACATCACTTTGTATCGCTGAGTAATTACCTTTTTCCAAACTTTCGATTAAGACTTTTACTTTTCCTGAAGTAAACGGAATCGCAATTGCAGGTTCACCAAATGTTACCGCATGCTCCCCGATTAATATTATTTTGCCGTTAGACTCCCCATAGCCACGTTGTACCATGATATCTCACCTTTAATATTCTTTCTGAAAAATTATTTTCGAGGTCAGTGGATATACTTATCATGCATATATCCTAAATCTTTCAACTCTATAAATGCCTATGTCAATTTGTATTTAAATTACTGACCTTTTATCGTAGTGTGTACGCAAATTAACTTTATAATTGCATGTCATAGTCTATCCACATTTTTGTAACCTTTTTCGACTTGAATAAAAGATAGACTCAGTTAATTTAACTTTAAAACTTAAAAATATTTATACCCTAAAATTAAAATCTCTAACATACTGCCATGTTAGTCTTTTAATTAAGATGGCCTTTGTTCTTGATTAATCTCCACCATCAATATATTAAAATGATACACAATCTACATCGTTTTTATATTAATCCACCTAAACTATATTACTATAAAAAGTAATAGGAATATAGCAATTTATAATAAATTTGATATATAATTCCACCTAAAATTACATTATTCCAAATGAAAAGGGAGTAGAACAGAAATAATATTTTCCCAGAATTTTTTTCGTTGTATCCCCAGCTTGCTTTGCTTGTAGAATTTCTTTAGGAAATTCTCTTTGCTGGGGCCCCGATTACGAGGCAAGGATGACTAGGTTTGAAAAAACGCTTGACGCAAGCGCATTTTCAAATCAGTCAGCTACTGACAACATGATAAAGTAGGCTGAGACATTTTATTTTGTCCCAGCCTCTTTAACTGTATCAAATTTTCAATTTTAAAAGTTGTTTCACGCTTAATCAGCTTCTATCGAACGATTCATCTTCTCATTACGATCTATCATCTTGTCGAAGTAACCTTCATAACGTGTCCATTCATCTTCAGTGATTGGATCCATATTCAGATTACCACCTAAATCTTTAATAGCGTGTAATAATTGGAACATCACGTCTTGGACTTTAATCTCTCGCCCAAACAACGTTTCCAGTGATGCCATACATTCAGGTTGTATATCCGGATATTTAAATTTAGTCACTTCGCCTTTAAGTGCATGTTCATAGAAGACACGCATCATTTCCGCGCGTTCTGAACCTGATCCTTCAACACAAAGATATATTTGCACTGCAATACCACCACGTACACGACGTTGTGAAATGCCGGCAAACTTTTTACCATCAATGCTTAAATCAAATTTTCCTGGGCAATATGAGTGCTCAATCTCTCGTGTATCAATCTCTACATCTTCATTTTCAAACATTTTGCAAATCAATAAATACATTACTGTAAATGCTTCATCAATTGTCGTTTCCGTTTGACCTTTGAAAATAAGTGAGATATTTAATACTCCTTGATCTAACACGACACCAAGACCACCCGAATTCCTCACAATTGCGTTATAACCTATTTCATCAGTTAAATATCGAATACCATCTTTAAGAAATGGTAAACGCGAATCATGAATACCGAGAATAACGGTATGTTGGTGAATCCATGTTCTGACCACATTGCATGATAAATCTTTTCCTACGCTTTCTGAAAACGTATCGTCAAAAGCAAATGATTGCATTGGTGCTAAACCAGACGAATGGTCTACATAGCGCCAATCGATATCATTAAAGTATTTACTCGCTAAGTCCATTATTGTAATGTTTGAGCAGCTGTAATGATTGATAATTTATAAACGTCTTCAGTTGAGCAACCGCGTGATAAGTCGTTAACAGGTGAGTTTAAACCTTGTAATACAGGACCAACTGCGTCAAAACCACCTAAACGTTGAGCAATTTTGTATCCAATATTACCTGCTTCTAAACTTGGGAATACAAAGACATTCGCATTACCTTGAATTTTAGCGCCTGGCGCTTTTTTCTCAGCTACTGAAGGTACAATAGCAGCATCAAATTGGAATTCACCATCAATTACAACGTCTGTTAAGCCTTCAGATTCTACTTTTTCTTGAGCTAATTTAACTGCATTTGCTACTTTATCAACATCGTCAGATTTAGCTGAACCTTTAGTTGAGAAGCTTAACATAGCAACACGTGGGTCCATGCCGAAACTTTTAGCTGATTTCGCACTTTCAACTGCGATTTCTGCTAAATCAGATGATTCTAATGTTGGGTTAATTGCACAATCACCGAATACATATTGTTGATCATCTTTAATCATAAAGAAGATACCAGAAGTTTTAGATACGCCTGGTTTCGTTTTAATGATTTGTAATGCAGGGCGAACAGTATCTCCAGTTGAATGTGCTGCACCACTTACTAACCCGTCAGCATGACCAGCGTAAACTAACATTGTACCGAAATAGTTAACGTTATTTAATAATTCATCAGCTTGTTCTTCAGTTGCTTTACCTTTACGGCGTTCAACGAATGATTTAACTAATTCTGGTTTTAATTCGCTTGTAGATGGATTAATGACTTCGATGTCTGAAACATCTAATCCTTTATCTTTAGCTAATAAGTTGATTTTGTCATAGTCACCTAAAACTACAGGTGTTACATAGTCAGTTGCTTGTAATTGTGTAGCAGCTGTTAACACACGCTCATCTTCACCCTCAGGTAATACGATTTTGACATTTTTTCCTGAAAGTTTTTCTTGTAATACATCTAATAAACTAGACATAATGCCCTCCTAAATAATTTCATAATAATATTTTGCACTCTAATTATACTGTATTTATAGTGATATTTCCATTTCACTAATTTGTAATCATTTAAGTATGTTTACTAATTCTCTTTATGATAAAATTTAGTCTGTATTAAATAATAATAATCAATTTTGAAGGAGCGATACACATGAGTGAAGCAGCTGAAACTTTAGATGGTTGGTACAGTCTTCATTTATTTTATGCTGTAGATTGGGCGACATTTAGACTAGTGCCTGAGGATGAACGTGAAGCTATGATCAATGAATTCAAGACATTCATTAACGATAAAGCTAGTGCTAGAGAACAACAAGCTGGCGACTATGCGCTATATAATATTACAGGTCAAAAAGCTGACATTCTATTATGGTACTTACGTCCAGAAATGAAAGAACTTAATGAAATTGAAAATGAACTCAATAAACTTCGTATTGCTGATTTCTTTATTCAAACATACTCATACGTCTCAGTGATTGAATTAGGTAATTACTTAGCAGGTAAGTCTGATGAAGATCCATATCAAAATCCACATGTTAGAGCGAGATTATATCCTGAATTACCTAGAACAGAGTATATTTGTTTCTATCCAATGGATAAACGTCGTAATGAGACTTATAACTGGTATATGTTACCAATGGAAGAACGTAAGAAATTAATGTATAACCATGGTATGATTGGTCGACAATATGCAGGTAAGATCAAACAATTCATCACAGGGTCAGTCGGTTTTGATGACTTTGAATGGGGCGTAACTTTATTCTCTGATGATGTACTACAATTCAAAAAAATTGTATACGAAATGCGTTTTGATGAGACAACTGCTAGATATGGAGAATTTGGTGGTTTCTATATTGGTCACATTTTAAAAACAGATGATTTCGAACACTTTTTTGCTATCTAAACTTGTTATTAGATAAATCTATTTTGTAAAATTCATAACTTGTTCCCTTCTAAGCTTGCTTGAACATGGCTTTGAAGGGAACTTTTTATTTATAGAAAATAAATCGATAATGGAACTCTAATGTATCTCTAACAAAGATGATGCGCCAAACTTTATAAGTGCCCACAATATCTTATTTTGATAATAGTTTAATAAACGAATATTTAGGGATTAGCTATTAATCGCCACATTTAAATAGGTTTTAAAACAACGATAACCTGAGGCACTTACTATGCCTCAGGCTATTATAGTGTAGTATGTGTTTTGGGAGAACTTAATTACTACTCTGAACATTAACAACTATGAAAATATTGTCGCTACCCAATATTATTCATAAATTGCTAACTAATTATTATTTAACCAAATTGTAATATTTTGAAACATTATAGAATGAGTTTGTATATATTTTTTATTTTAAATGTATTGCAACATTATACTATAATGATTAATGTACACTCTTTTTAATTTTTTAACATTTAATTGTCTTATTTTCTTCATTTGGAGCGCGGATTTTCTAGGCATTTGTTATACACAATGTGAGACTCTTTTTTATAAGAGCGAATCAGAGCTTAGAAACTTTTAATATAAGCGTGCTTACTTCAATTAGCTACTTTAATTTTGTATCATTAACCTAAAAGACTTTTATATCTTAGACTCATTGACTATAATTATGAGTACATCTTAACGAATGGTGATGAAATGGATAATACACAAATACACGAAAATGCAGATGAAAAATTAATTAAAGACGTTGTCATGATGGCTGGACGCATATTATTGGAGTCCGGTGCTGAAGGTACACGTGTTGAAGATACAATGACACGTATTGCACGTAAATTAGGCTATTCTGAGAGTAATAGCTTTGTTACCAATACTGTTATTCAATTTACATTACATAATGAATCTTATCCTCGAATTTTTAGAATTAATTCACGTGATACGAATCTCATTAAAATTTCTCAAACAAATGAAATCTCACGCTTAATCACAAAAGGTGCAATTACACTAGAAGAAGCTAAATTAAAACTTGAGAATATATATGTTGCTAAACGTGATAGTAGTTTACTATTCAAGGGAATTGCTGCTGCCATTATTGCTATTAGTTTCCTATATTTACAGGATGGCAAACTTGTCGATGTTATCACCGCATTGTTAGCGGGCGGCTTAGGTTATCTTGTAGTTGAAATACTAGATAGACGTTTACATGCGCAATTTATTCCAGAATTTTTAGGGTCACTCGTTATAGGAATTATTTCAGTACTTGGTCATTATTTATTACCCACAGGTGATCTTGCAACAATTATTATTGCCTCTGTAATGCCTATTGTTCCCGGAGTACTTATAACAAATGCCATTCAAGATCTATTTGGTGGACACATGCTTATGTTTACAACGAAGTCCTTAGAAGCACTCGTCACTGCTTTTGGTATTGGCGCTGGCGTTGGTTCAGTTTTAATCTTAGTTTAGGAGTGGGAATGAATGTTTTGGATATTAAACTTAATTTTTAGTTATACCGCTTCACTTTTTTTCTGTGTGATCTTCGATGCGCCTAGGAAACTTTATCTCTCTTGTGGATTTGTAGGAGCATGTGGTTGGATGGTTTACATTCTTTTTTATCAAGGTTTGAACACACATACGATCTACTCAAGTTTCTTCGGAAGTTTAGCGTTAGGTTTAATTAGTCACTATATGGCTCGTACAAAGAGAGAACCTGCAATTATCTTCATGGTACCTGGAATTATTCCTCTTGTACCTGGTGGTCTAGCGTTTGATGCTACTAAGAATTTAGTACTATTAGACTTCAGTAAAGCGATTAATACAATGCTTGAAGTAACACTCATTGCTGGCGCCATTGCGCTCGGCTTATTATTTGCAGACCAAATTTCTAAAATTATATTATCTGGTTTTGCAAGAACACGAAAAAGAATATAACATCATTTATACTATTGTTGATATTAGAAAAGCGCGTGGCTCCCTAGAGCCCGCGCTTTTTAAAGTTAAACTATTTATAAGTATCATCTACCATATCTTCAACTTCTTTTTCAGAACGATTTAAAATTAATCGACTTAATTCATCATTATCCATTCGCTTCAATTTAGGATAACGGATAACGAAGAAAATCAGTCCAATTACTAACCATCCACCTAAAGCAATATATGACGGCATTGAGAGCGATGCTGGTGATCCAGGCACTAACAATAACAGAAGGAAAATAAATGATACAATCGAACCAAAAATAGCGAATGTCTTATAAACAGGTCCGTACGTATTACTTTCTTTATTAAAACTGAACAACTTAGCTGCAGATAAACATGTAATAAAATAAGCAATTGATACGCCAGTTGACGACATATCAACAATCCATGTTAATGCAGTACGACCTAACCAAGGTGCAATTAATGTAACAGCTACTAAAAAGATAATCGCTACATATGGTGTCTTATATTTAGAGTGCAATTTACTAAAAGCAGTTGGCATGATGCCTGAACGCCCCATCGAGAATAACAATCGACTTGCACTCATTAAAAATCCATTTAAACCTGTAAATATACCCATAATAATTGCTATGGCTAATACACCTAAACCAATATAACCAAATGCTGACTGTGTTTCAGCACCTGTTACCCATAAGTTACCATTTAAACTTGCATTATTAGTACTTAACCAACCTGTGTATAAAATCATTACGACATACGTCAGTGACGCTGCCAACAAACTATACACTATCAATTTAAATGTCTTATTAGGTGAAAAGTTAAATTCTTCTGCAGTTTGAGGAATGTTGTCGAAGCCAACATACGCCCAAGGCGCTACTGCCACAATCATAATTATAGATGTGAACCAACCTGATTTAGGATTAGCTAATGGTTGTAAATTCTCAAATGCAAAATTATTTCCAAAGAATGAACCGAAAAACATAAGCAACACAACAATAACCATAGCTACGCAAAAGTAATATTGCAATGAACCTGATACACTTGCACCACGGATTGCTACTAGCATAAAGACAAGTAATAACACAGTGGCAATAATGATTTCAGTTATGTAAACGTCCCATCCTGCAATCGTGTATAACTTCCCATTATTCAACAAATCCGGAAGTAGGAATTTTACTAATAAACTAAATGCCGTTGCATTAAGTGCAACAACACATACATACCCAAATGTTAAGAACCATGATGAGAAGAAACTAACGTATCTACCAAAACTTAAGTAACTAAATGCAAAGGCGCCACCTGAAACTGGAAATTTTTCTACCAAGGCCCCATAACTTACTGCAATGAGTATCATTAATAATGCACCAATTACGATACCTATAGATGCAGCAATTGGACCAGATTGCTTAATCCAATCTCCAGGTAAAATAAAAGCACCCCAACCTATACATGAGCCATAAGCAATAGCCCAGACAAACTTTTCAGAGAGGTTCTGTTTCAAATCGCCTCTATCTATATTCTGATTTTGATTATTTTTACTCATAAAATAAACTCACCTCAAGTATGCTATATACCCAAAAGGTGAGTTGTTTAATCTATACTATTGACACAATATAAGTGCTTTGCAGTTTTATATAAAACTAATAAATTTGATAAATTATGTTAAATTTTATCCTACAAATTTAAATGTAGAGATAATAAGCATTAACCAACCCGCGATAAATAATACACCACCAATTGGTGTAATCGCTCCTAAGATACGGATTTGTGTTAAAGCTAATATATATAACGAACCACTAAAGAACACCACACCAAGGAAGAGAAGCCAACCTGCCCAATTCACATTAATAGATGTTGTACCACTAATAACACCAATAATGATTAATCCTAATCCATGGTACATTTGATAATTCACTGCTTTTTCCCAAACTGACATATATTTGTCCGATAATTTACCTTCAAGACCATGTGCACCAAATGCCCCAGTACCAACTGACATCATTGTACATAGCGCACCTAGTATTATAAATAATTTCATCATATACATTCATTCTCCTCATTCAGTTTAAAAATCAAATATTGATTCTCCATTACCAATTTCATCATCCGTTACCATTGTATTAGATGGCAAACTATTATTCTGTGACGATTTCATTGAATCTGGAACTTTTCCACCCATCGCCTCAATTTCTGCAGCAGTCACTTTGGATTTACCTTGTGACGATGATGTGTTTGAACTTTGATTTACTTTTGAAAATGACGTAGTCACAGTATTTGTAAAATCCTGACCTTGTGATTTTGATGACGCTGGCTTACTTTCGCTGTTAGCATATATTGACGTTAATGTATGAATCGCATACATATGTTTCTCGAATTGTTGCTCGTTAGTAGCCTCATCAGCTTGCACTAACTCATGTTCAATTAGTTGAATCACTTGCGCTCTATTCATTTAAGCCTCCCCATTCTCGCACCAATTGATAGGTGATTTACCTTTAGATTCTAAATAATCATTAGTTTTAGAATATGGTTTAGAACCAAAGAACCCACGATAAGCCGATAACGGACTTGGATGTGGCGATTTAATAATATAGTGTTTTGATGTATCAATTAATTTAATTTTCTGTTGTGCAGGCTTACCCCATAATATGAATACAACATCATCACGATGTTTCGAAATAGCTTGGATCACTTCATCTGTAAATGTTTCCCATCCAATATCCTTATGCGAGTGTGCTTGTCCTTGTCGAACCGTCAGAACAGTATTTAATAACAAGACACCTTCACGAGCCCAATCTTGTAAATGTGGTGATGTCCGATGACACCCAATATCATCTTCCAATTCCTGATACATATTTCTCAAAGAAGGTGGAAATTTAGCATTAGGTTGCACAGAAAACGCTAAACCATGGGCTTGATTCGGTCCATGATAAGGATCTTGACCTAATATAACCACTTTCACATCTTCAAAAGGTGTTAAATCAAAAGCTTGATAAATATTGTCTCTATCTGGATAGATGGTTTGTGTTGTATATTCTTTTTCTAAAAAATCGTGCATCTCTTTGAAATCGTGTCGTTCCGTAATATCATGAAATATTTCTGACCATTCCATCGTTTTCACCTCAAGCCATATTTTAACATAATGCTAACCTAATCAGTTATTGATTTTATACATTACTTCAAGCTAGCACGTAGTCTGATAAACGTGATATTATAAGACATAGATTAGAAATTGTCGGGAGTGAATTTACATGGCTTTAAAAAAAGTATTAACAATTGCAGGTTCAGATACAAGTGCGGGAGCTGGTATGCAAGCTGACCTTAAAACATTCCAAGAATTAGACACATACGGCATGGTCGCTTTAACAGCTGTTGTAACAATGGATAAGGAAACTTGGTCTCATGATGTGACACCACTTCCTATGGATTTATTTGAAAAGCAACTTGAAACAGCGATTTCAATTGGTCCAGATGCTGTTAAAACTGGCATGCTAGGTACTCAAGAAATCATTAAACGTGCTGGAGAAGCATTTGAAGAATCAGGCGCACAATATTTCGTAGTAGATCCTGTTATGGTATGTAAAGGTGAAGATGAAGTACTTAACCCAGGAAATACTGATGCAATGATTGAATATTTATTACCAAAAGCAACCGTTGTGACACCTAACTTATTTGAAGCAGGCCAACTTTCTGGTTTAGGTAAATTAACTTCAATCGAAGACATGAAGAAAGCAGCAGACATCATCTTTAATCAAGGCGCTCAACACGTCATTATTAAAGGTGGTAAAGCGTTAGATCAAGATAAATCTTACGACTTATACTATGACGGTAATACGTTCTACCAATTAACAACAGATATGTTCCAACAAAGCTACAACCACGGTGCCGGTTGTACATTCGCAGCCGCTACAACAGCATACTTAGCTAATGGTAAATCACCTAAAGAAGCTGTTATTAGTGCCAAAGCATTTGTTGCTTCAGCAATTAAAAATGGCTGGAAAATGAACGACTTCGTAGGTCCAGTAGATCATGGTGCCTATAATCGTGTTGAACACATCGTTGTAGACGTAGCAGAAGTTTAATAGTAAACACTTAATTTTTATAAACTCAAACTAACCTCCTCAATAAAGTCTTTATTAAGACCATTCATTGAGGAGGTATTTTATTTAAGTCATTCACATTAATTTAGGCTTATTATAAATTCTAGGTATTAAGTCGTAGAAAGTGATAGGCTATACGTTGTATCCAAAGTTGGTACCTTGGGCTCATGTTTTTATTTTAAAATTGCTTTACTATATTAAGTGTAGAGAGACAAAGGAGGAATTACACATCATGATTATCTACAAGCAAAATATAGAGAATGGTATCCCAATGTACGAAATCATTACGAAAACCTTCAAGACAATTACGGTAAAATTTGATGAAACGTTTAACAAGAATGAAATCTATAAATTGCTCTCTCTACTAGAAAATGACCTTGATAACATGAAACTAGGTTATTAAGTCATTTAGACATCAAGAAGCACAGTAAAAGTGTTTTCCAAATTGAGAATTCAAACAGATGAATTATTCCCAAAATTGATTTTAAAGTTCTTATGCCCCCCTAATACTATAAGTAACTTTATAAGTCATTAATCATTCCTAAACTCACCTTATTTAAATAGCGTCGATGTTAGACGAGGATTGTCCCCCCTCGTATGCTTAGAGAGTAACTTTAAGCTTTGCTAACATTGACGCTATATTTTTACGTCGTTAATTATTTATAGTACTTCTATTTAAAGTTAAATGAATTAAAAAACGCATTGATGCGAACGTGCATCAATGCGTTTAATTGATAATTATTATGCGTTTTTATTTTTCTTAACTTTAATCCACCATAATGCTTTTTTAGGATTTGATTCATAAAATTCTAAATCCTTTTTATTGTCAACATTAGGATAAGAACCTTTAAGTGATTTGCCTGCTGTACTTACATGCAGTACTGCAATCACAATAAAGCCGATAATACTAATAGCAGTTAAATAATACGCTGGTGCGTAAATGTTACCAGTTGATTCAACTAACCATGAGTTAACTAACGGTGTTGTACCACCAAATAGTGAAACTGAAATATTAAATGTAACTGCTAATGTACGATATCTAATATGTGTAAAGAACATTGTTGGTAATGAACCAGGCATTGTTGCTTCGTATGTTGATAAGAAGAAACCTAAAATAAACACACCAAGTATAATGAATGGTAATGATTTTGTATTGAGTAAACTAAATGCCACAATACTTAATAGTGTAAGACCACCAGTACCAATCAAGAATACTTTCTTCTCACCAATTTTATCCGCTAATTTACCGAAGAATAATGCTAACGGAATCATTACTGCCATAACACATGTAATTAACACACTTGTAGTTGTTTCATCAATTTTAACAATTTGTCCTAAGTATGTTGGTAAATAAGCAGTAACTGTATAGTTTGTTACATTGAAGAATACAACTGCTACGAAACATACTAAGATATCTTTAAAGTAATAACGGATAATTGTGAAGAATCCTATGTTATCACGTGCTGGTGTTTCTACATCATTTTCATAGATTGGAGATTCTTCAAGTTTACGACGTAAATAAAGTCCAAATAAACCAAGGAATAAACCTAAGATAAATGGAATTCTCCAACCCCACGCTTCCATTTGTGCATCACTTAAGAAGAAACTTAATAATGCGATCATAATTGAAGCTGCGATATAACCCGATAAAGTTCCAATTTCAAGACCACTACCTAAACTATTGCGCTTCTTATCTGGTGAAATTTCAGCAATATATGTCATTGCTCCAGCATATTCACCACCAGTAGAAAATCCTTGTAATATTCTAGCGAGCAGTAAGAGCGCTGGTGCCCATAATCCTATCATATCGTAGTTTGGTAAAACACCTATCGTTAATGTTGATAGAGCCATTAAAATAATAGTCGTCGTCAATACAACTTTACGACCGTACTTATCACCAATGATTCCAAACACTATCCCACCTATTGGTCGTAATAGGAAGGCAATTGCTAATGCTGCAAATGTAAATATTTGTTGAATCTGTGGGTTTTGTACTGGCGAAAAGAAATTCGCTCCGATATATGCCGTAGTGTACGCATAGACACCAAAGTCGAACCATTCCATGGCGTTACCAATACCCGTGGCAAATACAGTTTTCTTCGCTGTTTGTCCATCGACCATGTTAATTCTATCTTTTTTAAAATCCATGACCTGTAACACTCCTTCTTTTTATGTTACATAATTATACAGACCTAATGAATGTTGTCAAATTACTAAAAATAATATAAATTTCAAAAATACAATATTATTCATTTTACAAAATTTAACAACCTTCTTTTGTACACGCTTACATAATTTTAATAAAAACAAAAAAGGCTATAATTAAAAATTAATAATTTTATCAATTTCTAATTATAACTAGTTTTACCCCATTAGCTTTATTCGAAACAATAATCCGTTCGTTTTCAACCACTTCAAAATCTATTGTTTCATTGATATCAGTGGTTTGAACATACTTAATTTTATAGCTAGCCCATTGATCATCCATCATAGAAAATACCTTTTCAACAATTAATTGTCCTGGAACGATATACTCATGAATCGGATTTTCGTCATCTACAATTGCTAAATACTGTTCTACTATTTCCCTATTAAAAACCATATATTCCATCCTCTGAAATAAACGTTTGTTCGATAATCATACATGTTTTATTATTTTTATTAATTTCCAATTTAAAAATAAAACGGTCAAATTGCTTTACTTTTTCAGATTTTTTATGCGTTAAATATGCACAATATTGTATGTCGCTTTCTAAATCTTCAAACAATTCAACATTAGTACGTACTAATCGTATTGCTTCACCTTTAAAGATTTGAAACATTTTAAATTTAGGCCACAACTTTGCACACATTAGCGGTGGTACTGTGCCGTCATATTCCTTCCCTATTACACTACAATAAATTCGGACATCCTCGGAATGAAATTTAAACTCTCTTGTTTCATTGGCGCCACTTTTCAAAGAGTACCGCATTTCCCATACCTCCTCCTATACCCATCGTAGCAATTCCATATTGCCAATTAGGTAAGTTTAATAATCTAGCAACTAATGCCGCGCCACTAGCACTATATGGATGTCCAGTAGCAATCGCACCTCCCCATTGATTTACCTTGTCCAAACCTAAATGCAACTCATTTATAGATGCCAGCACTTGAGAACTAAATGCTTCGTTCAGTTCAATAGCTGATATATCTTCAATATTTAATTTCTGCCTTTTCAATAATTGAGAAACTGCGGGTACTGGACCTATCCCTAATAGGGTTGGATCCACACCTGTTGTAACAGCATCACTATATAACATTCCCCATTTAATCCCCATTGCCACAGCCATTTCCTTTTCCATTATTAAAGCTATTCCGGCGCCATCATTCTTCATGCAACTATTACCAACTGTAACTGTACCATTTGGTAATATCGGACGTAATCTATGTAAACGCGCCTCAGTCAGATTTGGTTTTAAACTTTCATCCCTATCAAACAACGCTCCTTTAATTGTAAGAGGAACAATCTCACGGTTAATATCACCATTATTAAAATGCGTTGTCACTAACCGATGACTACGTGCTGCAAATAAGTCTTGATCATTACGAGATATATTATAATGTTGCGCGACATTCTCAGCTGCTTCTATCATGCTTGGATCTTGACCTTCAGGTGCAAATGATGCACGCTCAAAAAATTGTGGTAATTGCATTTCATAGACAGATTGAGGACGCTTAATCTTCCATGGTGCACGACTTGTACTCTCTACGCCACCAGCAATGAACACCTTCCCAGCCTCACATTGCACCATTCGACACGCATAAATGATACTTTCTAAACCCGAGCCACATTGACGGTCTAATGTTATGCCAGGAATTCGATGATTTAAACCGGCTTCTAGTAACGACTTTCTCGCAACATTACCACCATTCCCTACAACATTACCTAATACAACATCATCCACTTGATCCATTACTTCAGGAAATGTTTGCTTCAAATTTTGAAAAAGTGGTAACAACAGCGCTTCAGGTTCTAAATGTCTTAACGCACCACCATATTTACCAAACGGTGTTCTTTTAGCCCATATTACAACTGCTTCTTTCATACTTTAAACGCTCCCTCTAAATATAATGTTTGAACAGTGTTACGTGCTACTTTGCCACTATTAGTAAATGGCAAATCTTTTACCCTTACAAGCTTTGAAGGAATTTCATATCTTGATAACGTTTGTCGTAAATACCGTCTCAATGTCGTATAATCAAGTTCTTGATTTCCTACATAGATTAATACTGCAATTTCTCCAAAACGTCTATGTGGCTCACCAACGACAACCGCTTCTTCAATTCCCTCTAATGATTTCACTTGCTGTTCTATTACATTTGGATATATATTTTTACCCCCAATAATAAGTCGATCACTTTTACGACTTACTAAATAAAGTTGATTATTTTGTATGTATGCATAATCTCCGGTTTCAATCCAGCTATGAGGTTGCACCACTTCAACATCGACATACCCTGAATAAATCATATTACTTTGAACCTTCAATAAACCTATTTTCCGATTATCTTGCGCTTCAAGTTTAATTGAAACATTAGGAAATACTTGACCAACAGAGTTAGTTGGTGATGTCTGATTAAAGTTATACGTAATAAAACTTGCTTCAGATGTTCCAAAAATTTCAATTATATTTGCGTTATTAAATTGTTCGGACACAGTTTTAAACAATGATTCTGACAGTTTCGCCCCACTAGAAAATATAGATTTAATGTGTGTGATAGTCGTATCTACATTCAGTAATTGATGCAACATGGTTGGTACAAGAAAAAGTGCGATATTAGAATGTTGTTCATTTAATATGGAAATGAATCGTTTTGCATCAAATTGTCGTTGTCCAATGAAAGTTCTACCTGAATATAATGCGTAAATACATGTATATAACGATAACGAATGTGCGAGTGGACCTGGTGCAGCGAGAGCTTTTTCATAGTTATATATAAGTTTTTCATTTTCAACATAAGATGCAATCCATGAAGGTTCATTACGATAATAAGCTTTAGGTAAGCCAGTAGTGCCAGATGTATATCCAATATGTAACAAGTCATCCACTTTTAATTGCTCAATTATATATTTTTCGTATGTACCAAATGATGTTGTACGTTTAAACTTTCCGACAGCAGTCGTTAGATATTCAATATGATAATTCTCTATAAGTTTATCTATAGTGTCACGTGACCATTTGTTATCTAAAAAGCATGGAACTCCATCCATCATTAAAACAACAAAATAATTTGTGATATTTACTATTGAAGAGTCACTTAATAGTGCCACTCTACTTCCAAGCTTAAATTTTGGTAAATTCAAAGTGCAATCACAAATTTTTTGGTATAAACTCTCATAATTTACAATTTCATCATCGATTTGCAGTGCTATGGATTGAGGCTGAACCTTAGCGTAATATTCAAGTCGCTTTATGATTTCTAGCATTGTATGACCTCTTCCGTTCTTAAATGTTAACTTCAATTTATATTATGTTAACATTATTTTCAATATAACTCACATACTATTACATTAAGAATTTCCCTAAAAGCGATATGTCATTTATTAATCTATAAAAAAAGGCTCTATAATAAAT
>NZ_VUKI01000053.1:0-29018 GCF_008385775.1 Staphylococcus sp. GDX7P312P
TATTATTTATGTCCCAGGCTCCCAAAAATATTATTTTGCTTTTACCAAACCATTATCTATTACCAACATCTTGTCCGACTTCAACAGTTTGATCATTTTTATTATATATTGCACCTTGAACACTACCAAAGTTTGCGTCATTACGTTTTTCTTTAACACCATATCCCATACTCTTAAATGTATTGATATCTTCATCACTTGTCGCATTTTCATAATAGACTGTACCACCATCGTTATAAAAACGTGGTTTATCAATAGATTCTTGTAGAGTACCGTCACCTCTTAAATAGTCAATCAACACTTCATTTAAGATGGTAGGAATTTTGTTTCCACCTGGTGTACCAATACCCATATAGAAATCCGGACCAACAACAATGGATGGTGATGTATAAGAACGTGGTGCTTTATGTTTTCCACCATAGTTTGGACTATTAGGATCACTTGAGAAGTTTGTTAAAGAGTTGTTCATATAGAAACCTTGTTTAACAAATTTACCTGAACCAAAGAAACTAGATAGTGTATTTGTAGTACTAGCAAGCTTACCATTCTTATCAATGACAACAAAATGAGTTGTACTCGTCGTATCTAATGACGTATCAAAATCACTATTCATTTCATTACCGCCACTATTTACATTATTTAAATTGTCTAATAAATAATTTTCCGATAAGTGTGAGTCGTTATTCGCTTCCTGACCATTAACAATATCTCTATTTCGGTACATTACATCACGTGATTTAATAATGCCATTGATATAATCTGTTCTATCATTATTTGAATTGGCACTTTCATCAATTTTTAAACCTTGTAACATTAAAACCCCACCTAAAGGATTTGATGCAGAGTATATTGTATTATTTAAATATTTAGTTGATACTGGTTTCTTTTCTTCAGTTTTAAAGGTTGAAAAGTCTTTCTCAACTAATTCACTATCGATTTGTTTAGATACACTCTTAGCAATATCCTTATAGAAATATTTAGGCCCCTTATCTCTAATACCTTTAAGCGTTTTAGCTAAAGCGGGCTGTTTAACTACATCGCCTTCACGTACTGTACGTTTTCCTTTGAAGAAAGGTGAATTTCGATCGATATCAGAACCGTAGATTTTCAAACTACGTTCTAATTCTGAATCAACTTCGAAGCCATCTTCGGCTAATGGTACGATGTAACTAAAAATTTTCTTCTCATCCATTTTACCTTCTCGTTGATGCATATCATGCATACCTTGCACAAATCCAGGTGTACCAATTTCATCGCCTTTCTTATAATTATAAGAAGATAGCGTTTTATATTCGTACATCTTTGGTTCTTCACCTTCGTTACCATTATATGTAAGCGTGGCACCACCGCCACCTAAACCTGATGAATGTGGCTCTGTTACCGCTAGCGCATAAGAAACACCCATAGCTGCATCTACTGCATTACCACCATCTTCAATAATTTTATTACCGACACGAGTGGCAATCGCATTATTAGATGCTACGCCATATTTTTTATTACTGCCAGATGATTTATGATCTGCAATTTTATTTTCGAATAATGTATCTTTATCAGGTCTGTCTTCTTTATTAAAGTAGTAAAAGACGAATGATATTAAAATGGTGATAACTAAAATGACTGATAATGTCACTTTATTATAAATATTCATACTAACTGGCCCCTTTAGATAAATATTGCTCCGTTGCATCTTTTAATTCATTTTTCTCATAGTTATCAAGGCCTTCGTTCGCTTTGGCAAACGTCACCATCAATAGAATTGCAATTATAATGAGCGTTGTTACAATACCTAACCAATGTTTTTTAATATTCAAAGGTATATCCTCCATTCTCCTCTTTAAGGTGAATTGATTTATCATTTATATTATTGTAATAACGTTGTGCCTCCATCTTATTCATGTTGTCTTTCGTTATTTTGCCATCTGCACCACGTACAGGTGTAATGCTAAATTTATTATGCTGCCCATTCCAATCGTGCTGAACTACCATACCTTTTTGGTTTTTAGATAAGAATGAATCTGATGTTAAATTACCTAAACTATAGAAGATACTTGCATTTTTATATTTTTCAACTTTTTGGACAACTGAGTTATGACCAATGATTACATCTGCACCGGATTTCACTAGCGCATGTGCGTATTCTTTTTGACGATCCGTCACACTACGTTCATTGGTAATACCCCAATCCACGTTTACGACAACTAAATCGTTATTTTCTTTTAAGTTTTTGATTAATGGAACAAATATTTTTGGGTCTAAACTAATAGATGTTGTATTTTTAAGTGGATCTTCATAGTTTGAACCTACGTCAGTGAATGACACGTTAGCTATTTTTTTACCTTTAACCGTTTGTTGCACCGTCTTACTATTAATTGGGTTAGAACCATTACCAGTCATAAAGTTATAATCCGTTTGTGCTTCCACTTGTTTACTTAAATCTTGGGCTTGCACGTTATCAATCGTATTATTAATTAAATTGACACTTTTAACATTTTCTTTTTTCAAGAACATAATATTCTCAATATTCTTCTTGATGTTCGTTTTTGGATCGTTTGAGAAATGGCTCACTAGAAGTGAAGCAGTTGAAAAGTCACTTTGTTGAAGTGGTTGCTTTAACCCTTTAAACACGTCGTTAAGATCCATTTGTCGAAAATGTTTATTCAACGTGATATTACCTAAATATGTACTACGAATATAATCATTACCTGAGCTTGGCATTGCCTCGACCGGCTCAACTTTTACAGCTCTAATAGCGAATACTAGAAGTACAAGTGCCACAATTAAAACGATAAGTGTATAGCTAAAATTGAAACGTTTGTGACGTTTCGATTGCTTAAGTAACCATTCGCTCGCTGATAACCGTTTTTTCTTTTTCATTACTCTGCGCTCCTTGCTCGCGATTAATTAATAAAGCTATATAAGAATAAGATGACATAAGTGATACATGTAAGTAACATCGTTGTTGATAACGTAATCACGACACCTTGCTTTTGAATTGTATTCGCAATGATTCCAGGAATAACGACACCAATACCAGACACTTCAACCATTTCAAATGGCGTCAATGGATAAATCAAGTCGAACAGGAATTTAAGTACCATCCCAGTTAAAATCATCGCCGCAAATTTTCTTCTTCCGTACAAAATAACCCATCTACTAATACCATATGTAACTATGAAAAATGTTAAACAACTAATGACTAACACAGATAACAACATGATGGGTTGATCGAATATAAGTGCTAAATAACCCGGTACAACGAGTCCTGCTGGATTAATCCCAAATTTCTCGGCAAATATTAAACTTAATACAATACCGACAAATAGGGAGAAGTATA
Source organism: Staphylococcus sp. GDX7P312P (assembly GCF_008385775.1). NCBI lineage: Bacteria > Bacillati > Bacillota > Bacilli > Caryophanales > Staphylococcaceae > Staphylococcus > Staphylococcus sp. GDX7P312P. The sequence goes on from NZ_VUKI01000053.1 coordinate 3,335, forward strand.
ATTCTGAACCTATCATTTTATTCTATCCCTTCTATAAATTCTGCTATTCTACCACCTGGACCATGAATATTTCCTACACAGAATATGAGTGCGTTTTGTGATTCTTGCAAAATGGCTTTCTCAATTTCTGGGAACTCACGGTTTTCAAAATTAAGATATTTTTTATCAGGTAAGTGTTGCATTAAGTCTGTCACCATTTGTGTACTTTTACCTGTACAAATGAGTGTGTCAAAGTCTACATCATCAATAAAGTTTTCAACAAATTGACGCGTTCTATCTACCCTATCTGAACGACAATTTAAAATCACTACTTTTTTCGTATATGGATAGTTATAAGATTCAACTTTATTTAAAATAGCTTTTGTCGATTGAGGTTCATTAGCAGCAAATGCATTAACAAATACATTTCGTGTGCGATTTGCATTAAAGTATTTGATTTCAACCGCACCAGGATCAGGTGGTGCATTTAACATACCTCTCAATGCAGTTTCCTTATCAACGCCAACAGCTTCTGCAACGCCTAATGCAATAGCAACATTATCTGGGAAGACAAGATATGGAAACTTTCTTAAATATGATTCTGGAACTTCATCTTTATCTACGACAATTAACTTTGTTTTACGTTTCTTAGCTTCTTTGGCGAAGAATTTCGTATAGTCGTCTTTCATAACAACTAAAGTCCCTTTGTAAGGAATTGTTGCAGTAAACGCTTGAGCAACATCTTGAAGTGTAGGTCCAAGCACGTCCATGTGGTCTTCCATGACATTGACGATAACGCCTATATTGGCTTTAACTAAATCTTTTTGAAAAGTAATTTGATAGTCTGGATTAACTGCCATACATTCATTAACTAAAGAGTCAGCTTTTTGTTTAACAACTTTGCGCACAATGTCACGTTGTTCACCAATATTCGCGCCTTGTGGTTTTCTAATAACGGGGTATTCCTTGTCAGTAAACCAATACAACATTCGAGCATCTGTTCCTGTGGTTTTACCAATAACATGGTAATGGTCTTCTCTTAAAACGCTATAAATCATTCTCGTAATCGTTGATTTACCACGAATACCATTAATGTTGATTCTAATTGGAATCTTATTGAGTCGATTAGTATGGCGATTCTTCTCTTTAATACCAAGCCATAAAATCAATGCGATACAAATTATAATGAGAATCACAGTGTAGTACCTCTCTTTAATTGTTTTAATATTAAGTTGTCTAAATACGTATTTCATTGCTATGTATATCAAAAATGTCTTTAAACATTTTCTATAGAAGTGACTAATAAATCCAAACGCTCTTATTTCATATGAACATAATAAATTATTACTTCTAATAAGGGTATGCTATCATGTGCGTATTTAGTCAGTTTTAACATTGTAAATCTAATGTAAAATTATATTAACAAAGATTAATTTTTTTAGAAATATTCAATATTTTACTTTTACAAATAAAGAATAAATTTAAAAATATTTTTCTTAATTTTAAATCTAGTTCTAGTTATTTGAGAAATCATCAAATATTTACGTCGCATTTACATTAGATTAAAATTCTGATGTTAATTTAAAGGTATTAAAGATACAACTTTAGGAGGATACTGATGGGTAAACCTTTGACTAAACCTGTTAAGATAGCAATTAGCATATATTTAGCAATGGTATTATTAGTTTGTTCAAGCTATTTGGTATTGATTCTTGTGGGTAGCTTACAAGGCAATGATATGAGTAGCTCAGTTTTAGACACAGACCATCAACACATTAATAGTGTTACTAAAGATTCTAACGAAGGCATAAATGATACAAAGTTAAATAAGGCTTCAGCAACAAGTGATGATGTTGCCAAAGAAGAAACCGTTTCAAATACAAATGATACAATTTCAAATACAGATACTGAAAAAGTAGGTGCAAGTTCATCTGATTGATGACACTATGCACCTACTTTATTTTAAATACTTTGCATATTTTATTTGAAATTGCTTAGGAGTAAGTGAATATTTCTGCTTAAAATTTTGTATAAAGTAACTTGTAGTTGAGAATCCACAATCCATTGCCACTTCAGTCACATTTTTATGATGATACATGAGTTGCTTAGCACTTTGCTCTAGTCGATAATTTTGTAAGAAATTGAATGGCGTGTCCCCTGCAAATCGTTTAAACAACTTAATCGTCTCCGCTTCGCTCATATGAACTATATGACTTAACTCACTTAGTTTTACTTTTTTTATGATAATGACTTTGTAAGTATTGAATACATTGTTTAACTCTTGGATCAAAGAAATATTGATTGATTTGTTCATATTGATCAAAAATATTTAAAAGATGATTTAGACATTGATAAAATTCGCTAAGAATTTGCAGTTGATAATAATCTCTTTGCGATAAGTAAATATGTCCCACTCTCTCAATACGCCGTAATAAACTTACATTTTCTTCACCTTTTGGTATTAATTTAATAAATGGAATGGACTGTGCTTGATCAACAATTCGACTAACATAAGTAAAATTGATATATTCCGTGACATTGGGCAACCCAATGTTCCAGCAATAGAAACGCGCGCCTTCATTCGCGTCACGAATTTCATGTACAACGTTTGAATTAATAAATAATCCTTCCCCTTCATGTATCTCCAATGTATTTTCTGCTAACTTTACCTTAATCACACCGTTTGTGACATACATAAATTGCAAGGCATAATGCCAATGTAAAGGTATATATCCGAGTAATGTCTCACTCAATGATGTATGTAGAATGACATGTGGCCAACGTCGATCAGGATAATTAATCTTTTCTTCTAAGTCTTCATTAATAATAATTTCAGAAACCATATCGTATCACCTCAATATCTTGATACTTTTACTCATTATTTGAGTATTATCAAATTTATATACATTATATTATGAGATTTATAATAAAACAAAATACAGATGGAGGTGCATTCAATGAATCACACACAACACAGATTAAAAGGAGTATTATTTGCAATTATAGGTGCTACTTTATGGGGATTAGGTGGGACTGTTTCCGACTTACTCTTTAATCAACGAGATATTGAAGTGGATTGGTATGTTACTGCTCGCCTACTAATAAGTGGCATCTTCTTATTGAGTCTGTACAAACTATTACATCCTAAGCAATCTATGTTTATTGTTTTTAAGAAGCCCAAAACAATCGTTAGTTTGTTTATATATAGTTTAATCGGCATGCTTTTTGTCCAATACGCTTATATGGCATCCATCGCAACCGGCAATGTCGCAGTAGCTACACTTCTCCAATACATTGCACCAGTCTATATCATTATTTGGTTCGTCATACGTGGTCTTGATGTATTTCGTCCTTTTGATATTTTAGCCATTGCAATGACGCTAATTGGGACTTTTCTACTTTTAACAAATGGATCTATTTCTCATTTAGTCGTTTCACCTACGAGTTTGTTCTGGGGAATCATCTCTGGCTTAGCACTTGCGTTTTACACGATTTATGCCACAGGGTTACTTGAAAAGTTCCCTTCAATTCTAATCGTAGGATGGGCAATGATTATTTCTGGTTGTGCAATGAGTTTCAAGCATCCTATATGGGATGTTAGCTTTAGCAACATGAGTGCATCTACAATCATTTATTTAATTTTTGGGATTATTGCTGGGACTGCTTTCGCATTTTATCTATTTATAGATAGTCTTAAATACTTATCACCTAAGGAGACAACGTTATTAGGTACGATTGAACCAGTCATAGCAGTTGTTACAAGTGCATTATGGCTAGGTGTTACTTTCCAATCAGTCCAAGTAATTGGAATCGTATTAATTCTTATTTTAATTTTAATGTTGTCACTTAAGAAACAACCTGAAGAAATGTAATCAATAAAGTAGCGCCAAGGAATTGAATGATAACTAGCCTGAATGGTACAGAATTCTTCATGAATTCATCGTGTCACTCTGGTAATTACCTCGTCCTTGGCGCTTAATTTTTATAGAATAATTGATTTAAGTTGTGTAAAGAATTTCTGTCTTTCTGGTAATGGGAAGATAGGATAAATGTGGAATAAATTATATCCTGGCATAAAATCATGTTCAATACCTTTATCATTAAGCATTTGAGATAATTTTAAAGCGTCAGGGTATAACGTTTCCTTTGTACCAATAAAAATGGATAATCGACCTAATCCTTCTAAGTCACCGTTAATCGGCGATATTCTATAGTCCTCAATAGGTAGTTGGCCAGCCCATAATTTTATAAAGTATTTACTACCTTCTATACCTAACATTGGATCAATGCGTTCATACGTTTTAGCATCTGGATTGCTTAACGTACCATCTAACACTGGAGATAGCATTACAATATGTCCCGGTTGTGGAAGTGTAGTTTCTGCTTTTAAATATTCGGCAAATGACAATGCAATTTGTCCCCCTGCAGAATCTCCCATCACAATAAGCTGTTCACTACTTTCAACTTTGGCAGCTTGTTTATCATAAATAAGTTTTAATAATTCGAATGTAGTACGATAATCACGATGAGGTACTTTAGGATAAATTGGCATAACGACCTTCGCATCAAGTTGTCCTGCGAGTTCATCTATAAAATTAAAATGATTATCTAGTGGATCTTGGAACCATGCGCCACCATGAATATATAAAACAACTTTTTGTTGATGGTTACGTTGGTCATTCACAATATATGTGACGCACCCATTCCAACTTTTTGTTCGAACGTCATGTTTAAATTCATAACTAGTGCCGCCATATTTTCCAGCTGTAATTTCTTTCGTTTCTTCCAATGCTTTTTTCGCGTCCGCTTCATTTTCAAACGTTTTTTTCATGCCAGACATACGTATATATTTTTCAGTTATAAAACTTTTGTAACTGCGTTTCTCTTTAACTTTAATAAATGCTAATGTTCCTAATATCGCAGATGTTGCTACGGTTATCATACTTTTTTTCATAACTTAAACGACCTCCTATACATGTCTATATTATAAACCTTAAATGACAATTCATTTAGTAATTAACACTGTTATCGTTAAACAATATTTTCATTTTAAGGCAAACATGCTATCCTTATATAAATTATCTGAATTTTCAAATTATAAAAGGAGGCAACGATTTATGGCACGTCATAAAATTGTACTTATTGGAAGTGGTTATGTAGGATCTGCGTTTGCACATGCAATCGTAGCTAAGGGTTTAGTGGATGAGATGGCAATTATAGATATTGATGAGGATAAGGCTAAAGCAGATGTGTGGGATTTAAATCATGCGACTCCATTTGGCGATAACTTCGTAAATGTGCATGTCGGACAGTATGAAGACTGTAAAGACGCTGATATTGTAGTGATTTGTGCAAGTGCTAAACTTGCTAAAGGTGAAACACGTCTTAAGCTACTAGAAGATAATGTAGACATTTTTGTACCAATGATTCAACGCATTGTCGATAGTGGTTTCGATGGCTACTTTGTGTTACCTTCCAATCCCGTTGACATTATGAGTTATGTCGTTAAACGAGTGTCGAATTTTCCTAAAAATAAAATCATTGGTTCAGGCACTTCTTTAGATACTGCGCGTTTCCAATTCTTTTTAAGTCGAGAATTCGATGTAGCACCGAATCAAGTCTATGCACCTATTATTGGTGAACATGGTGATTCACAAGTCGCAGTATGGTCACACGCACAAATTGCAGGTGAGCCGGTGTTAGATTTATTACCTTCTAATACGAATTTAGAAGCATTTAAGACTTCCATTTCCAACCGTACAACTCAAATTGGTTACGATATTTATGTTCGAAAAGGCACAACCAATTTCGGAATATCACTAAGTCTAGTTAGAATCATAGAAGCCATCTTATTTAATAAAAATATCATTATGAATGTTTCAAGTTACGTTGAAGGTGAATATGGGTTGAGTGATGTATATATCGGTGTACCTACCGTTATTAACGGAAATGGTGCTGACCGAGTTATTGAATTAGCTCTCTCAAAAGAAGAATTATCACAGCTACATCATTCTGCTGATATCATCTTAGACTATCAGCGACAAGCGGATGCTATTATTGATCAAATGCGCTGATATTAAAAGTAAGTGAGTGGGGAGCGGGAAAGAAATTAATTCGTATCCCCAACTCGCATTGTTTGTAGAATTTCTTTATGAAATTCTTTTTGTTGAGGCCCCGAACCCCACCTTGCTTTATTTGTAGTATTTCTTTATGAAATTCTTTTTGCTGGGGCCCCAAACCCCAGCTTGCTTTATTTGTAGAATTTCTTTATGAAATTCTCTTTGCTGGGGCCCCAATCCCCACCTTGCTTTATTTGTAGAATTTCTTTATGAAATTCTCTTTGCTAGGGCCCCGCTCTCACTTTATGTTTCAAAGCAACTATCATACATTAATTTCAATTGATGTTCGAAGCGTTGCATATCTATAAATCGTGCTTGGCGATGCATTTCTTTACCATTCATAAAGATTAAATCAACGGGTACAGTAAATATAGATAATTCACCTGCAATGGTTTCGACATCTGATTGATTTATGACAGCGAGTTTTGCATTAGGGTAAGATGCTACAATATCTTCAATTTGTGGTAATACTGCATGGCACACTGAACAATGATCCCGCATTACGTGGACTACTACTAACTGATTATTATTAATAATTTGATGGAATGCTTCCATATTACTCAAATGCTTTGCCATATCCTCACCTATACTTTCACTTATTTTAATAAGTTTTGAAATACCTCTGGCATCTTAGTTACTCTTTGACGTTCTAAATCTAAGAAACCACCTGTTTGCTGTCCAATACAATGCACTTTGTCTCCAGACGTAATTTCAAATTTAAATACCCATTTCATTCTTCCGCCTTTAACAAACCAGCAACGCCCAACAGGTTTATCGTGTATCGTAATTGGAACTTTATACTCTATTTCTGTCTTCATTAATATTGGCGATATATGTTGCTTCATCATTTCTGAAAATGTCATATATTCATTAATAAATATTGTACGTAAATCTTCAAACCAACGTATATAGACGATATTACTTACAATCCCCATTGCATCGATATCGTAATTGTTAACTTCGATTTCTCTTTCAGCGACTAACAAGCCTTCATGTTCCATAAAATATAATCTCCTTTAAGTCATCATTCAATTATATTTTACGACGTTTACATGCATTTTTCATCTACTTTAACTATACAACATTTAATGCGCGAACTATATATGTCTATTTTATTATATATTATTTTTATTAAATACATAACCAAATTTACATGGTATAATAATTGTGAAAATATTCACATATTTTAGGAGGATGATTCATATGAAAGCTTATGTTTATGAAAAGCCAGGCGTTGCAAAACTGATTGATAAAGAGAAGCCAGTCATTACGGAAAGTACAGATGCAATTATTAGAATGGTCAAAACAACGATTTGTGGTACAGACCTACATATTATCAAAGGCGATACACCGGAAGTACCATCAAACACAACACTTGGCCATGAAGGTATTGGTATCGTTGAATCAGTTGGTTCAAGTGTAAACAACTTTAAAGTTGGAGATAAAGTCATTGTTTCTTGTATCTCGTCGTGTGGTAAATGTTACTACTGTAAAAAAGGTATTTATGCACATTGTGAAAAAGATGGCGGTTGGATATTAGGTCACCTCATCGATGGTACACAAGCAGAATATGTTAAAGTACCTTTCGCAGACAACTCTTTATACCATGCACCAGAATCTTTACCAGACGAAGCACTCGTTATGCTCTCCGACATTTTACCAACGGGTTATGAAATTGGTGTTTTAAAAGGTAAAGTTAAACCAGGTAGTACGGTTGCGATAGTGGGTGCAGGTCCAGTTGGATTAGCTGCATTATTAACAGCACAATTTTATTCACCTTCTAAAATTATTATGCTCGATTTGGATGATAATCGTTTAGCAACTGCCAAGGAATTAGGTGCTACACATACAATTAATTCAACGAATGTTGAAGATGCTGTTGCTCAAGTAAAAACATTGAACCATCGTGGTGTGGACGTAGCCATTGAAGCTGTTGGTATTCCACAAACCTTTGATTTATGTCAAAAGTTAATTGGTGTTGACGGTACAATCGCTAATGTTGGCGTTCATGGATTACCAGTACAATTTGATATTGATAAATTATGGATTAAGAATATTAATGTGACAACAGGTTTAGTTTCAGCCAATACTACCGAAGAATTATTAGAAGCTTTGAAAAGTAAAATTATTCAACCTGAACAATTGGTGACACATTATAGCAAATTAAGTGATATTGAACATGCTTATGATTTATTCAGAAATGCAACGGATCACAAAGCAATAAAATTACTTATAGAAAATGATATAACTCAGTAATTCTTTATACACATTTAATATATAAATTTAAAATGACCTTTAACCATTCTATGCGTATTTCGATTAAGTGCAATTAGTGGTTAAAGGTCTTATTTTGATAAAATCAAATCTTATTTATCAGAATTATCTAAATTTTATATCATTTTCATATCCATTGGTGTTAGAATAGTCTTATTCAACTTTTTGAGAGGAGCGATGTGTTTGTTCTCTTACTTGCTTTTTATTACTACCATGTCATTCACTCCCGGACCTAACACCATCATGGCAATGTCCGAAGGTCAGCGTAAAGGATTTATTAGAGCCTTACCTTTTAATTTGGGTGTACTTATAGGTATTTTATTTACATTGGCGATCGCTTTAGTGTTCTCAGAACCTTTAAAACATAATCATAGCTTTATTTTTATCATGAAAATTATAGGTACGATTTACTTACTGTATCTTGCGTATCATGTGTTTATTTCAAAACCTGATAGTGCAAAAGAGACTTTAGATCGCCCTGTACTCAAAGGTATATTGATTCAAGCTACGAATGTTAAAGCAATGTTATATTTTTTAACTGGTTTAACAACGTTCACTTTACCCGATGTATGGAATTCGACATATGTTCGCTCTATATTGCTCATTGTCATCGGTATTGCTGGCGCCATTATTTGGAGCCTTTTAGGACAAATGATGAATCGAATCTATCAACAACATTATAAAATCATTAATGTAATTATCACAGTTTTATTACTCTATAGTGCTGTAGAACTATGGTAAAACTCAATCACTGTATTGCAAAAAACCTCCTGTCATTATTTCTGACAAGAGGTTTATTTTAATATTATTTAATTTTCATAATCGCTTTTCCTGGGTCTACTGATTCAACATCTTCAACTGTTAATGTTTTATCGCCCAAGTTAGTAATAATGATTGGTGTAACTGTGCTTGGCGCATGTTCTTTAAGGTAAGCTAGGTTAATCTTCATTAATGGTTGCCCTTGTGTTACAGGCTCATCTGCATTAACTAAACTTTCGAAACCTTCACCGTTTAATTTCACCGTATCAATACCGATATGGATAAGAACTTCTACGCCAGTTTCAGATTCTAATCCAATCGCATGTTTAGTTGGGAAGATTGTTTTAACTGTACCATCGAATGGTGCCACGATTTCTCCTTTTTCTGGAACGAAACCAACACCGTCACCCATCATTTTTTCAGAGAATACTTTGTCTGGCACTTCAGATAATGGAATAATATGTCCAGTTCCAGGTGCATAGATTTCAGTTTCTTTTACATCTTCTAAGTGAACTGGCTCATCAGAAACTTCTTCAGTAACTGTTGTTTCACTAGGTTTCGTGATTTCACCTTTCATGATTAATGACATGTCATGTTTAATTTGGTCTGATTTTGGACCAAAGATTGCTTGCATGTTATTACCAACCTCAAGGACACCAGAAGCACCTAATGCTTTTAATCCTTGAACATCTACTTTAGATTTATCGTTTACTTCAACACGTAAACGTGTGATACAAGCATCTAAATGTTTGATATTCTCTTTACCACCCATTGCATCTAATACATCAAACGGTAATCTCGCAACACTTGAGTTACGGATTTCTTGTTCTTCATCTTCACGGCCAGGTGTTTTAAGATTAAATTTCTTAATTGCAAAGTTGAATAAGAAGTAGTAAACAACTGCATAAACTAATCCAACTGGAATAACTAATAAGGCGTGTGTACGATCCCAGTTTAATAAACCATAAAGGATATAGTCGATAAATCCACCTGAGAATGTCATACCAATCTTAACATCAAGTAAATGCATGATTAAGAATGATGATCCTGCTAAGAATACGTGAATAACATATAATAACGGTGCTACGAATAAGAATGAGAATTCTAATGGTTCTGTAATACCAGTTAAGAATGATGTTAAAGCAGCTGATAACATTAATCCACCAACTACTTTTTTACGTTCTGGACGAGCATTTTTATAGATTGCTAATGCTGCTGCTGGTAAACCAAACATCATAAATGGATATTTACCTGTAGTAAATGCACCCGCTGTGAATGGTACACCATCTTTCAATTGTGCCATCCAAATACGTTGGTCACCACGAACGAGTTCGCCTGCATGGTTTGTGTAATGGCCAAATTCGAACCAGAACGGTGCATAGAAAATGTGGTGTAAACCAAATGGAATTAATGAACGTTCAATAATACCAAAGATAAATGTTGTTAATGTTAAGTTCTTATTTAATAAGAAGTTTGATAAGCTATTTAATCCTTCTTGAATTGGAGGCCAAACGAAACATAGTGCAATACCTGTAACGATTGCAACTAATGATGTTACGATTGGCACGAAACGTTTACCTGCAAAGAATCCTAAGAATGGAGGTAACGTAATATTGTAGTACTTGTTATAACACCAAGCAGCAAGTGCCCCCATGATAATACCACCAAACACACCCGTTTGAAGTGTTGGTATACCTAAGATTAAAGCATATGCTGGTAATTTATCCGCTTGACTAAGTTCTTTAGCGCCATCAGCGTAACTATAAATATCATCAATCGTGATATGCATGATTTGACCCATAGTGGCATTCATAATTAAGTAACCGACTAATGCTGCTAAAGCCGCAACACCGTCTCCGCCCGCTAATCCAAGTGCTGTACCAACTGCAAATAGCAATGGTAAGTTATCAAATATAATTTGTCCGGCTGCTTCCATTACAGATGAAATCATAACGAAGACATCCATTTTTAGCCATGGTGCAATTTTAACAAGTTGTTCATTGTGCATTGCATTACCAAATGCTAATAAAATCCCGGCAGCTGGTAAGATTGCAACAGGTAACATCAATGCTTTACCGATACGTTGCAATTGACCGAAAAATTTCTTAAACATAATCCTTATTCCCTTCTACTCATATTGAACTTGATGACACAAAAAAGACATAAGCAATACTGAGAAAAGTAAGTTTAAGAAATAAAATTACTATACGTTGATTTACATCATGTATATTTGTCCCTTTTATCTCTCTTCTACTTTCAAAATACAAGGCCATATGACGCTATAACATCGTCAAACAGAGAATTGTATTTTAATTAAGGCTATTAAATGCCCTAATCTCATTGATTGCTTATGCCTAATTTAATAGTAACACGCAGTTCTTTTTTCAATTAATTTATATTATATACATTTGATAAAACGTTTTCAATACTTTTTTATAAAAAATGTTGCCGACAAAATCAAAAGTTTGCCGACAACATTTTATCAAGCGCTATTAGCGATTGAAGTATCTATTATAAGAAACGTTTAGCAGCGACAGAAATTGGTGGGATTTCGTCGAAGTCTAATTTTTTATCTTCAGTGATTGATCTGTAAGCCCATTTACCATAGTTGATTGCTTCTTCATTAACAATTTTACCTGGTAATGGTGCAGCATTTGGATCAACATGTACATCAACGATTGTTGGTACATTTTCATTTAACGCTGCTTCTACTACTTCATCGATACGGCTAGGATCTTTTAATACATAACCTTTACCGCCTGCAGCTTCAGCGAATTTAGCATGGTCCATATCAGAGAAATCAATGGCATATTCTAATTCACCTGCAGCTTGTTGTTCATATTTAATAAATGATAATTGTTTGTTGTTCATAACAAAGATTGTCATTGGTAAGTCATATTGAACAGCAGTTGCAAAGTCTTGCATTACCATTTGGAATGCACCGTCACCGCTAATTGAGATAGCTTGACGTTTAGGGAAAGCGATTTTAGAAGCAATTGCTCCTGGAAGTCCGCAACCCATTGTACCTAACCAAGAAGAAATAATAAATTTATTATTTACTGATAAGTTTAGGTAACGTGTTGACCAAACTGTAGATGTACCTACATCGATTGAGAATACAGCGTCATCGTCACTATATTTACTAATTGATTTCATTAAACGTTCTGGGCGGATTGGAGTGCTTTCTTGATTCATATCTTGTTCCATCCATTTATCCCAAACAGCTTTACGTTCTAATGTTTTTTCTAAGAATGGGCGTTGTGGTACGTGTTTGATAACATCAGTTAATTGATGGAAAGCAAGTTTAGCGTCACCAACGATACCAACATTAACACTGAAACGATGTCCAATTACATCTGGGTTTGTATCAATTTGAATTGCTTTAATATTTTTCTTAGGTAGGTAGTCAACGTAAGGGTAGTTAGTACCTGCCATGATTAATAAATCGGCATCTTGAATTGTTTGGTAAGATGTTTTTGTACCGATTTTACCTAAGTTACCGATGCTATATGGGTGATCATCAGGAATGATTGTTTTAGCTGGTAACGTATGAATTACTGGAATTTTAGCCGCTTCTACAAATTCACGTAATTCATCTTTAGCATTTTGTGCACCTACACCAATAATCATTACTGGTTTTTTACTTTTATCGATTAATTTTGCAGCTTTTTTAATGCTACGTAATGTTGGAGTTGGTGCTTTTGGTTTAGTAGTGTCTATAGCACGATGAGTTGTGTCTTTAATTTTTTGAGTTAATAAGTCATTAGGACATACAACTACTGCTACACCACGTTTTTCGTATGCTGTACGAATAGCTTCGTTAACAATTTCAAATACGTTATCACCTTTTTGAATTTGGTGATTATATACAGATACATCTGAAACCATATCAGTAATGTTTGTTTCTTGGAACGCTTTTGTACCTAATAAAGTACTATTTGTTTGACCTGCTAAAATTAATTGAGGTACGCGATCCATTTTTGCATCATACATACCATTTAATAAGTGAACGATACCAGGACCACCAATACTTAATGCTACCCCAATTTTACCTGTCATTTTAGTGTATGAAGCTGCAGCTAAACTTGCTACTTCTTCGTGACGTACATGATAGAATTTAAATGAGTCTCTAACAGTACGTAAACTATCTACTACTGCGTCAATTGAATCTCCTGGAATACCATATAAGTGATCAATATCCCATGCTTCTAACGCTTTAACTAATGCTTCGTTTGCTTTTATCTTCGCCATTATTACAATAGCTCCTTTCTCTTTTTAAACGAGTACAATATATATTCCCTTTAGTAGAATAAAATAATCATAATTGGAATAAGTATTGAACTAATTACAGCAGTTAATATCATTCCAATTGAACTGAATGCACCAGATTCAATATCGTGTTCTAATGCTTTTGCGGTACCGAAAGCGTGTGATGCATTCCCATATGTTAACCCTCTGGCAATAGAGGTCTTAAAATTACCTACTTTCAACAACATTGATCCCATCATACTACCTATTAAACCTGTAGTTATAATGAATAATACTGTAATCGTATCCGTACCACCTAATTCCTGTGATACTTCGATACCTACAGCAGCTGTTATTGAACGTGGTAATATTGTTACTATCGTCTCCTCGTCGTAACCCAATAAGTTTAACGAGGTAAACACTAACACAAAATTAAGTATTACGCCAACCATCACGCTTGAAAAGATAATACTTAAATTCTCAATAATTTTATGTCGATTCTTATATAGTGGGTAAGCTAAACATACAACAGTGGCATTCAATAAATGATTGATCCATTTACCACCTGTCATATAATCATGATAGTTTTGATGTGTTAACAATAATACAATAATGACACCAACCGAACCTACTAACGCTGGGTTCAAAAATGGATTATCATATTTTTGTTGAAGCTTTTTTGCAGCAAAATACATAACGACGGTCAACAATATCATTAAGATAGCTTGAATGAATGTCATACTATTGATGACCTCTCTTAACGTTAGGTTGTTTAACCATCTTTTCAGCGATGTAACCAGAAGCTAGTGCAACGCAACTTGTACCTACAATAATTAATAAGAAGAAAATGATATAACTCTTCGTAATATCAGAAACAACATCCATTATTCCTACTACAGAGGGTATAAAGAAAAACACCATTGTAGCTAATAGAAATTCTGCGCCGTCAGATATCCAATTCATACGTATCACTTTCAGTTCAAGTAAAATGTACAACAATATCATGCCTACGATACTTCCAGCTAGTGGTATATGCAATAATGTTTGCAATAAACTACCTAAGTAACTAATGACTATGATAATGGCAATTTGTATGATAACTTTTGAAATAAATAATACTTTTTTCAAGATGACTGACCTCCCACTAAAATATGTCGAAATTGTTACAGTGAAATTTAAACCTATATTCATCATTCTAATTCAACCTAAGAAAATAGAAAAATATCCATTTTAAATACCACCTATAGTTTTTTTCTATGTAATCGCTTTAATATCTGTACGTATTGGTGTAGTTGAATGTCGATGACAATATTATTACGTCCATAATGGCTTTACGATAAAAAAATAGAGCAGCGTTTCGTTTAAACGCTGCTCTATTTTTATTTATCTATTTATTGTGTTTGTTGTTATGAAGTATCATTTAGTCATATTTTAATCTCTTGCTCATAAATTCTATCCATTTAGAGGTAGCATGACTTAATAGTTTATCCTTTTTCCAAATTGCACCTAATTCCCAACTCATGCCAGTATCCTCAATCTTAATACTTCTGATGTTGTCTTTAAGCATGTTAGCGATGTGCTCTGGTAAGATACTTACACCTAAACGTGCCAGCAACAGATACTCAATAAAGTTCCATTGCGAGACATTTGAAACAGTATTTGGAAGAAATCCCGCATTTTTAGCTGCGGCAATAATTTTATCATTAAGGTAAAAGTCTTCGTTAAACAATATAAAATCTTCATTCTTAAGTTCTGCCATTGTAACAGAATCACGTGATGCAAGGTCATGTTCTTTACTTACAACTAATCTCAAATCTTCGCTATATAATGGTAAATAGTCAAAGACGTTCTCATCTATTGGAATAGTTGTAATTCCAATATCAATTTGATCATTGATAAGTCGCGTTTCAATAGATTTACCGCCACTTTCATTTAAATTATACGTCACGTTTGGATAGAGCTTGTGAAACTCCCCTAGTATGTAGATAAATTGTTGCATGTCCATTACTGCAGACATACCTATATTGATATGACCTGTTTCTAATCCTAATAGCCCATTAATTTCGAAAGGAATATTATCATATAACGCTATGATTTCCTCACACTTTTTATAAAATATTTTACCCGCATCAGTGAGTACGAGGTAACGCTTTTGACGATCAAATAATGTCATTTTTAATTCATTTTCTATATCTTTAATTGCTTTACTAATCGTCGGCTGCGCTATGTATAGAGATTTTGAAGCATTTGTCATACCACCTTGATTAACTACTTCCATAAAATATTTCATATGTTTGATGTCCAAATGCTCACCCACTTTGTTCATTATTGTAATTTCATTATACACGAAATATTTTTGAGAAAATAAAAATATGTAAAGTTAAACTAAATGTTTCCGAGAACAAGTCTAATTCAAATTCAATGTCAGACCCTATATGTTTCATTATAAAAAAATGTTATAATCACATAGGCTCAAATTGATTGAAGAGGTGAGGCATTGAGCTTTTACGAATTTATGCAAAATTTTGTTGGTGATGACACACCATTAGGTGAATTGGTAAATTGGATTAATCAAGATAGCAATTTCCCTAAAGAAGTGAAGAGCCAAGTAGAAGTATTGTCATATTTTCGAAATAATCCATGTCCAGAAAACATACCCGTGACTATCGTTAAAAGAGCATTGGCTGTTTTTAACCAATTCACAAATGTATGATTTCTAACTTGTTATTATACATCATGGACGTATCATCTCACCAAGCGCCTTTATGGCGCTTTTTTTGGTAGTGGGACAGAATTCTATGTGAATTCGTTGCATCCCCAGCTTGCATTGCTTGTAGAATTTCTTAGTGAAATTCTTTTTGCTGGGGCCCCGCACACCCCGCAAAGATGACTAGAGCTGACAATAGCTGATTAGCGCATCTTCTCAGTTCAGTCAGCTACTGCGTGAATTTAATATATTATTTTTATTTCTAAGCGCCTTTATGGCGCTTTTTTATAGGGTAAATTTAAAAAATTTCACATTTAAAATTAAGTAATGTTTTGAACTTTAAGACATTACCGTGCTACTATCTTAAATTGTGCAAAATTACTTTAATGTAAAATAAGTTACAAATTACGCTGTTATATTTCATATATATTACAGTTACTTGTATAATTCGTTTCTTATATTGTATTAGACCTTTTTAACGAATATGATTAATACAGTTTTTAATTCTTTTATATTTTGAGGGGAACAAAAATGAAATTTAAAAAATTATTTTCACGTCTTTTACTCGCTACTGGAATCATGTTCGCAGGAACTTTTACATATCAAAACATTGAACACACGCACGTATCTGAAGCCGCTTCATATAACTACTATACAAAAGGTCAATGTACTTGGTGGGCATACCAACGTCGTGCTCAACTAGGTAAACCTGTATCAAATCGTTGGGGAAATGCAAAGAACTGGTATTACAATGCAAAACGCTCTGGTTATAGAACTGGTCACACGCCTAAACGCTACGCAGTAATGCAATCTACTGCAGGCTATTATGGCCACGTTGCTGTAGTTGAACGTGTATATAGTAACGGTAGTATTAAAGTTTCTGAATACAATTACAATAGACCGAACGCATACGGAACTCGCTACTTAAGTAAATGGTCTGCACGTAATTTTAATTACATCTACTAAAATAAATATTGACATATAAATGATAAATAAAAGCCACTATTTATGAATCAAGGTCTCGATTTAAGAACCTTACTCGTAATTAGTGGCTTTTTCTATATATTGTTATTGTTGTCGTAAATCTTTTAAAATTTGTTGAGCCGTAGCTGTATTAGCCTTAGGCGCAGTTTTCAATGCTTCGGCAACACGAGCAATCTCATCACCTTGAGCACCTACTACGATAGCTAATGATTTGTATTGTAAACTCATATGACCTTTTTGAATACCTTCAGAAACTAAGGCTCTACATGCTGAAAAGTTCTGTGCCAATCCTACAGCAGCAACAACCTGACCTAATTCTTGTGCTGATTGAACATTTAATAATTCAAGTGATGCTTTCGCAATTGGCAATACCTTAGTACCGCCACCGACGATTGCTAATGTCATCGGTACTTCTATTGTTCCGACTAAGCGACCACGTTCTTTATCAAACTTCCAAGTCGCAATACCTCTATATTGTCCATCACGACTGGCATATGCATGTGCACTTGCTTCTGCTCCGCGTGTATCATTACCAGTTGCTAATACTACGGCGTGAATGCCATTCATAACACCTTTATTGTGTGTTGCAGCACGATGTATATCGACTTGTGCTAGTACAGAAGCACGCTCCATGCGTTGTGCTACTACTTCACCAGAACGATCACCTTTATTTAAATCTTTGATATCAATTTCACCTTGAACTCGTACTACTGAGGCTGTGGCATGGTTAGACAAAATGCTCATAAGCACATCGCGATCTGGAAACTCATTCTTCATATGTGCAGTTATAGCTTCCAAGATTGTATTGAGCATATTGGCGCCCATTGCATCTTTAGTATCTACAAATACTTTTAAAGACAATAGTTGATTCTCTGGGAACGTATCAATTTCAATACGTCTGTAACCACCACCACGTTCTATAATTGATGGATAAGCTTCAGCTGCAATCTGTTCAATTTGTGGTTCTAAATCGTAAATTGCTTGTGCTAAGGCATCGGTATCACTTACGTCATCAAATACAATTTGACCAATCATTAGTCGTTCACTCTTAATAGTTTTAAAACCACCTGTATTATTGACTAACTTAGCGCCATAACTTGCAGCAGCTACTACAGAAGGTTCTTCAACCATCATCGGTACAACATATTCTTTATCATCGACAATGATTTTAGGTAATAAACCTACAGGCAATGTACCTTGACCAATTACATTCTCAATTAAACTATTTGCAACTTCTTCATTAATTAATGGGTTTTTTAGTAAAACATCGTAGCTTTCATCAGTTAACCATCCATAATCAACAAGTTGTTTTAATTTATCTCCACGAGACAAATGTCGAAATGTCTTATCTAAACTCTTCATACCATTATTCCCCTTTATCAATCATTAGAGCGATACCTAGTCCTCCACCAATACATGCTGTAGCAATACCCGTACGTTTATTTTCTTGTTCAAGTGCGTTCACTAAAGTAGTGACTAATCTAGCACCACTGGCACCAATTGGGTGTCCTAGTGCAATAGCACCGCCATAGATGTTTAATTTTTCATCCGGAATATGCAAATTGTCTTTGACAGGTATACTTTGTGCAGCAAATGCTTCAGTCATTTCTACAATATCAATATCATCGATTTTGCTATCCGTTTTATCAAGTAGCTTCTCAACAGCATAGAATGGTGCATAGCCCATATATTGAGGATCACAACCTACTTCTGCATAATCTCCAACGATTCCTAAAATGTCGTAACCATGCGCTTTAGCATATGATTCCTCCATTAAAATAAGTGCAGATGAACCATCATTAATACTTGAAGCATTACCACCAGTTACTGTTCCATCTTCTTTGAAAATTGTCTTTAATGTCGCAAGCTTCTCAACACTACTATTTGGACGAACACCTTCATCAGAAGTCATTTGTTCCCCTTCTGCGTCAGTCATACCGATGATTTCATTATTAAATTTACCATCTTGCGTCGCTTTAGCTGCTTTAGCTTGTGAATGATTTGCGAACTCATCTTGCATTTCACGCGTGATGTCATATTTTTCAGCTATGTTCTCAGCTGTTACACCCATTGGTACATAATGAAAGGCATCTGTTAAACCATCATGCATAAAACTTTCCACGGGTTCTTGACCTTCTTTTAAGATTAATTGTGGGGCATTTGTCATACTTTCAACTCCACCCACTGCAACAACATCCGCTTCACCTAATTGAATTAACTGTTTCCCTAATATAATTGCTTTAAGACCTGATCCACATACCTCATTAATTGTCATAGCTGGTGTCGTATCAGGTACACCCGCTTTAATCGCAATTTGACGTGCTGGGTTTTGTCCTACACCACTTTGTAGCACGTTACCAAAGATAACTTGTTGAATTATATTAGGGTCAATATTTGCTGAATCGATTGCACCTTTCAAAGCTGTCGTTCCCAATTCAACTGCAGAATAATTTCTTAATTTACCTTTATATCTACCGATTGGCGTTCTTTTAGCACTAACTATAGCAATTTTTTTC
Organism: Staphylococcus sp. GDX7P312P; assembly: GCF_008385775.1. Taxonomy (NCBI): domain Bacteria; kingdom Bacillati; phylum Bacillota; class Bacilli; order Caryophanales; family Staphylococcaceae; genus Staphylococcus; species Staphylococcus sp. GDX7P312P. Next base: position 22,921 of record NZ_VUKI01000053.1, read on the forward strand.
ATTCTTTATCTCCTTATATGTAGTTTATATATAAATTGTAATTTAGTTATTTAATTTGGTAAAATAACTATTAATATGATTATTAATAATAGCCGATAGAAGTTATCTCACACTCAATGTTATACCATGCAGTTTCACGTATTTTATTATTTTACTATATTAAACGACATGCGTTATTGCATTTAACTTTTCGTATGAAAACGCTTTCTATTAGTGAGCATTTTAAATGAAATTGTCTCAAAAAGCTACTATTAATATGAATTATAAAATTAGAATAACGAAAGGATGTAGTGCCCGTGAGTATAGGAATCGATAAAATTAACTTTTACGTACCTAAATACTATGTAGACATGGCTAAGCTTGCAGAAGCTCGCCAAGTTGATCCAAATAAATTTTTAATTGGGATTGGTCAAACCCAAATGGCAGTAAGTCCAGTATCACAAGATATTGTATCTATGGGGGCTAATGCTGCTAAAGATATTATAACAGATGATGATAAAAAACATATTGGAATGGTCATTGTAGCAACTGAATCTGCAATCGATAATGCAAAAGCTGCTGCAGTACAAATTCACAATTTACTAGGTATTCAGCCATTCGCACGCTGCTTCGAAATGAAAGAAGCTTGCTATGCTGCAACACCTGCAATTCAATTAGCTAAAGACTACATTGAGAAACGACCTAATGAAAAGGTACTTGTTATCGCAAGTGATACAGCTCGTTACGGTATTCAATCTGGTGGCGAACCGACACAAGGTGCTGGTGCCGTAGCTATGTTGATTTCAAATAATCCAAGTATCTTAGAATTGAATGATGATGCCGTTGCATATACTGAAGATGTGTATGACTTCTGGAGACCAACTGGACATAAATATCCATTAGTTGCCGGTGCGTTATCTAAAGATGCATATATTAAATCATTCCAAGAAAGTTGGAACGAATATGCTCGACGTGAAGGTAAAACATTATCTGACTTTGAGTCATTATGTTTCCACGTACCTTTCACTAAAATGGGTAAAAAAGCTTTAGATTCAATTATCAATGATGCCGATGAAACGACGCAAGAACGTTTAACATCTGGATATGAAGATGCAGTATATTATAATCGTTATGTAGGTAATATTTATACTGGCTCTTTATATCTAAGTTTAATTTCATTATTAGAGAATAGATCGCTTAAGGGTGGTCAAACTATTGGATTGTTTAGCTATGGATCTGGTTCTGTAGGAGAATTCTTTAGTGCTACGTTAGTCGAAGGCTATGAAAAACAACTAGATATTGAAGGACATAAAGCTTTATTGAATGAACGTCAAGAAGTTTCAGTTGAAGACTATGAAAGTTTCTTCAAGCGATTCGATGATTTAGAATTCGACCACGCTACTGAACAAACAGATGACGATAAGTCTATTTACTACTTAGAAAATATTCAGGACGATATTCGTCAATATCATATTCCTCAATAACGTTAACATTAAATAAGAGGCATTCGAAATAAGAGCAATTTAGGCTCTTGTCTCGAACGCCTCTTTATTTTTGGGTAAATATAAAGGTGTTATGGCTTAGTTGAATTTTTAGGTCTATACAATTTAGTCATATCTACTTTCTCAAGCTCAAGTAATTTAATTTTATGATTAATCGTGCCACCATATCCTGTTAAACTTCCATCTTTTCCAACCACGCGATGGCATGGAATAATAATAGAAATCGGATTGCTACCTACTGCACCACCTACTGCTTGTGCAGACATATTCGGCTTATCACGCTCTTCACCTACGCGTTTCGCTAGATCACCATATGTTTTTAATTTTCCATATTCTATTTCTTGTAGCTTTCGCCACACACTTTTTTGAAAATCAGTACCTTCCGGTTTAAGTGAAAAATCAATTTGCGGACGATTTCCTGAGAAATATTCATTTAACCACTCAACCACTTTTTTAAAAATATCTAAATCAGGATTTGTTGGATGAGTAACCGTTGTGTCGTTATATTTATAGAGTACATGTGTAAGTGACTCACCATCACTAATGAGTTCTAAATTTTGTACGGGAGATTCGTAAAGCATTGAATAAGACATCATACCACTCCTTTCTGACCATTATGAAGAAGTTTCATGTCAAAGTACAACGGGAAATATGTTATTACTTAAAATAATGGAGGTGTTAAAATGGCTGGTTTAAATAAAGATGATGTTGATTTACATTTTAATACCAATCAATTTAATGAAGATGATCATGCGAAGCAAATCTCATTCTTCTACAAAGCCCTATACCAAATCAACGATATCGTACTGGGCATTATATTTTTAATAGGTAGTTTTCTATTCTTTAGTGACCAAACAATGATTGCCGGCACGATACTATTTGTGATTGGAAGTATTCAAATGACAGCACGACCTGTGATTTCTTTTGTCCATGACATGAAACTGTCTAAATATTACAAACGCAAATATAAACAGCTCCTCGATGAAGAGAAGCAACATTAATAGATATAAGCGTATGAATCTAGCACTTGTAGAATCATACGCTTATTTTGTTTAAGTTAGAACCAGTCCTTCTTTTTGAAGAGTGTAATGAGTGAAACAACAACCACTAATGAAATAGCAATAAAGACGAAATAACTATAATGCCAATCAAGTTCTGGCATATAAGAGAAGTTCATGCCATACCAACCTGTTAAAAATGATAGCGGAAAGAATATAGACGAAATAATGGTTAAGACATTCATCACACCGTTAATTCTATTAGAACGGTAAGACTCATTATTATCTTTAATATCATCTGTGATGTGCTCACATGCCATCAACGTATCTGTTTGTCTTAATATTCTACTATGAATATGTTTAATCAATAGTTGATATTCGTGTGATACGTCTAATGGTGATTCATCTATTATTTCATTTAGGAGTTGTTCCATAGGAATGAGCACACGTTTCAGTTTAATAATTTCAGAACGAATATTATATACATCATCCATTAATTTACGGTTATTGACTTTATCTACATTTTGATCCTCAAAAGAGAAAACAGTGTCTTCAACATGATCCACATATTCAAAATATTGATGTGTAATCCAATCAACCATGATAGTTGTTAGTTCAATCGCAGTTATAGCTTTAGGTGACTTATTGAATGACGTAATGATATCTGATATTACATCCATAGGATATTTATGAACCGTGATTGTCCAATTACCTTTAACAGTAATACTCAGAGGTTCTGCTGAGAAATTATTATGGCTAATCGCATGCAATATTAAATATAAATGCTGTTTCTGTGGGTGATAACTAACTTTAGGTCTCGTAACTGTAAATACAGATTCCTCAATGTGGTGTCTAGCAATATTGAATCGTTGAGTGAGTATTGCTTGATCGTTTTTCGTCGGATTCTCAAAATCAATCCACACAAGTTTGGCATCCTCAGGAATAGCTGAAAATGTACATGCAGTATGGAAGTGATCTGCTTGGTCTTGAAAATGGACACAAATTGCCATAGTATCTCCTACTTTAGATAAGTTTTACTCATCAATACCACTTTTCAGAAAATGAAAACAAAAGGTTAGGACTATCATGTGGAATAGGAAAGAATTCAATATTCATTCAAAGTCCTAGCCCCTCAATCGTCCTAACCTCTTATAACAATTCATTTATACTTATCAATTGATGTCATTAGTTTTGGTTAAAATTATATAATTCATAACCTTTATCTTTAGCATACTCAATTGCTAAGATTTCTAAAACATTAATGAACGCTGGTTCATCTTTAACATTGACATATTGGAATTTCAAATTATAATCTTCAGCTGTAATTGATTTAATATCCTCTTCATTGACACCTTTTTTCTGTGCTAAACCTTTTTTAAATTTAGTAGTGCCGACACCTGATTTTAAATTATATTGACCTAATTTATTGAATAAGTCTTTTGTAATAAGTTGGTAACCAGTAGAATAGCCACCTGTTTGACCAACGAAGATAGGCGTCTTTTTATCGAAGATAACATATACGCCAAATTTATCTTGAACTTTTTCACGATCTTCTTTGCTAAATGTTAATGCATTATCTTTATCATATTTGAATAATTTTTTAAGTTGCTTCTTATTATCTTCTTTAATTTGATCTAATTGTTTAGTGCCTTTCATAATTAAAATCCTCCCATATAGAATATATTTATAAATTTAGGCTTGGAAAATAGAATAAATTTATAAAAATTACAATTTTATTTTTAATAGTTAAACAATGTTTCTATTTGGATATCATATACCCTTTCAAAACGCTTTAAAACGCTATGCCCAAATCACTACACAATACATTTCATATTTTTTAATCAGTTTATTTTTTATACGTAATTTACATTTTTAATGTAAATGCATGTTTATTTATGTATTTATATAATCTATAATTAAATATTATGTTTCACCAAATTTATTAGATTCTTCTATCTATGTTAGGGGAGAACAATTTTGAATGATAAAGACTTACGGGTAATTAAAACTAAAAAGGCATTAACTGATAGCTTGTATTCACTGCTAGAACAAGAGATGTTTACAACATTAACGGTTAATAAAATTTGTAAGCATGCTAGTGTTCATCGCACTACTTTTTATAAACATTTTTACGATAAATATGAATTGCTTAAATACCTATTAAAATTAACTCACGATGACTACTTTGCGACTGATATTAAAGAACGTTTGAATAATCCTTTTCAAACTTTAGCTAATTCCTTCAATAAAGAAGAGATATCTCGAATTGAACTCAAGCAATATAACGATAAAGAGTTTGAAGATGTTCGCAATAATTATTTAATTGAAATAATGCAAAAGGATTTCAAAACAAACATGCATCGTATTACTGTTGATAATGTAGTACCGAAAAGCCTAGTATTCTATGTGTTCGGTTCGGTACTAAATGCATTTATCGATTGGAAAAAGAATGAAAATGTCGAGATTAAACCTAAGCAAATGGACCAAATCTTTCATAAACTTATCAATGTCAAAGCACATGATTAATTAGAATACTCATTCTATTTTGTTCAAAGTTTCACGACCGTATATTAATCGCTATTTACATCTATTCATTATATAATGGACTGGGTTATAAACTAACTAAAGGGGTTTTATCATGACTGAATTATTTCCATATTTAGCATTTGAAAAAGCAAAAGATGCAATAGCATATTACGAAGAAGTATTTGGCGCTACAAACGTCAAAAGATTAGAAGTGAGCGAAGAACAAGCGGAACAATTTGGCATGACAAAAGAACAGGCTGCAGACGCTACAATGCACGCTGAATTTGAAGTGTTAGGTGTTAAAATTTTATGCTCTGATTCATTCGGACGTGTAGAGAACATCAATAATGGAATTTCATTACTTATTGATTTCGATGTTAACAATCAAGACGATTCAGATAAAGTTCAACAATTTTACGATAAAATTAAAGATCATGACTCAATAGACATTGAAATGCCACTCAAAGAACAATTCTGGGGTGGAAAAATGGGCGCCTTTACAGATAAATATGGCGTACGTTGGATGTTACATGGTCAAGACTATACACAACTTAATTAATAATCACATTGATTTTATTAAACTACTAATCAAAGATGTTATGACATCCAATTCATAGATTAGTTAGAAGCAAATTCTATTGAAATACTATAGAATTTGCTTTTTTATTTAACATTAAAGTCATACTCATTTAAGAAAGTAACGTTGATATAGATAATAAATAGAGTTTGGGAATGAAGCTCAGCAAAGAGATGTTTAATAAGAAAATATACAAACAAAGCAATCTGTGGCAAAGGAACTTAAGTGTTCAAACATTTACGTAAGTAGTTCTAAGATAGAATACGAAACATAGTTGCGAAGACTCCTAGGGGAGCAGTGGCGTAAATGAACGTAAGTGCTCACACACTTACGTAAATAGTTCTAAGATAGATTACGAAACAGAGTTGCGGAGACTTCTAGGGGAGCAGTAATTTTAATGAACCTAAGTGCAATAGCACTTAGGTAAGTAGCTCTAAAGATGGATAATAAATGGCGTTGCGCGACTCCTAGTGGAAAAGAAAGTGTCGAGTGACTACAGGCACGAGCCTTTCCCAC